>JBDTNR010000177.1:0-6959 GCA_039933655.1 Betaproteobacteria bacterium
CTAGCGGGCATACGCAGGCCTGCGATACGCGGCGAGATAATTGACGGCGGTGTCGGGCTCGATGCGGAACACGCGGGTCAGTGGGTTGTATGTCATGCCGGCCAGGGTTTCGATGTCGAGGCCAGCGCGCCGCGCGAACGCCGCGAGTTCGGCGGGCCGGATGAACTTGGCCCAGTCGTGCGTGCCGCGCGGCAGCAGCTTGAGCGCGTATTCCGCGCCGAGGATCGCGAACAGGTACGACTTGGGATTGCGATTGAGCGTCGCGAACACGACGGTGCCGCCGGGTTTCGCGAGCGTCGCGCACGCGGCTACGATCGCAGCCGGATCGGGCACGTGCTCGAGCAGTTCCATGCACGTCACGACGTCGTAGTGCCCCGGCGTCTCGGCCGCGAGCGCCTCGGCCGCGATCAGCCGGTAGTCCACGGCGACGCCGGATTCGAGCCGGTGCAGCTGCGCGACGCCCAGCGCCTTCTCCGAGAGGTCAATGCCGGTGACGTTGGCGCCGGCGGTGGCCATCGACTCGGTCAGGATGCCGCCTCCGCAGCCAACGTCGAGCACGTCCTTGCCGGCGAGACCCCCCGTCACCTGCTCGATCCAGCCGAGGCGAATCGGGTTGATCTCGTGCAGCGGCCGGAATTCGCTCGTCACATCCCACCAGCGGTGTGCGACGTCGGAAAATTTTGCGAGCTCGCCCGGGTCGACGTTGGCGGGGGGCGGCGATGCAGTGGAGGTCATGGGCGTCAATGCGGTGTGGTGATCAACTTGTGCTGCCATTCGCGCACGCGCGCCAGCAGCGCCGGTTCATCGATGGTCAGCAGCCGGCGCTCCGCCACCATTCTAACGCCGCCCACCCAGACGTCGGTGACGCAACCGGGTCCGGCCACGTTCACGACGTGCGACACCGGATCGAAGACGGGCTGTGTTGCCACCCCCGCGAGATCGACGGCGATGACATCGGCGAACTTGCCCGGCAACAGCGAGCCCGTAACCTGCTCCAGACCCAGTGCACGCGCGCCGTTCAGCGTCGCCATCCGCAGCGCCATCGTCGCGGGCAGCGCCGCCGCGTCCGCTGTCGCGACCTTTGCCAGCAGGCTCGCGAGGCGCATTTCGGAAAAGAGGTCGAGGCGGTTGTTCGACGCCGCGCCGTCGGTCCCGAGTGCGACGTTCACGCCGGCGCGAAGCAGGGCCGATACCGGCGCGATGCCGCTTGCCAGCTTCATGTTCGACGCCGGGCAGTGCACGACGTGGCAGCCTTGCGCCGCGAGCGCCGCGATATCGGCTGCGCCGACGTGGACCGCATGGATGGCGATGAAGCCGGGACCGGTGACGCCTAGCCGGTCGAGGCGCGCCAGCGGTGTCATGCCGGTGGCCGCCAGCGCGGCGTCGACTTCGTCCTGCGTCTCGGCGAGGTGAGTCTCGATGGCCAAGTCGAGTTGCCGGGCGAACATCACGATCTTCGCCCATGTCGCGTCGCTGACGGTATAGGGCGCGTGCGGGGCGAGGGCGAACGTCAGGTGGGGCACGTGCTTGAAGGCGTCGCGGGCCTCGAGCCCGCGCGTCAGGTAGGCATCGGCGTCCGCCGCGTACGGCGTCGGAAACTCGAGCACCGGCGCGCCGATCAGCGCCCGCATGCCGGCGCTCTCGTACGCGCGCGCCGCGGCGTCCGGATGGAAATACATGTCGTTGCAGCACGTGATGCCGCCGCGCAGCATTTCCGCCGCCGCGAGCAGCGTTCCGTCGAACACGAACTCCGGCGACACGAAACGCCTTTCGCGCGGCCAGATGTGCTCCTCCAGCCACGCTTTGAGCGGCACGTCATCGGCGATGCCGCGCAACAGCGACATGGCCGAATGCGCATGTGCGTTGACGAGCCCGGGCATCAGCACGTGCGAATCGAGCGTCAGCGTTTCCCGCGGCGTGTAGGCGGCGCTTGCCGCCGCGGCCGGGAGCAGGGCCACAATGCGTCCAGCGTCGACGATAAGAGCGTGACCCGTCAGCGTTCCGGCCGGTTCGACCGGAACGATCCATTGCGCGTCGATGCGCAGATCGACTGTTGTCGGAACATTCATCGCGTGCCTGCAGGAATCGTCGTTCGGTGGTGCCGCGCCGGGATCGTCGAATGCGGTCCCGACGGCGGCGGCAAGGATCCAGGGCAATGCGGGCGGCCTCCCGCAAAAAAAAGCCCCGCGCGAGGCGGGGCTTTCTTCGAGCTGGAGGAATCTTACCGCTTGATTGCCTCGCCCTTCACTTCGACTTCGACGCGGCGATCCGGGGCCAAGCAGGCGATCAGTTCCTTCATGTTCTTCTGCTTGCAGACGAGACCAGGGATCGGCTGCGTCTTGCCCATGCCGAGCGTCTCGATCTTGTCCTTCGGTACGCCCTTGCTGACGAGGTAGTCGCGGACTGCATCGGCGCGACGCTCGGACAGCTTCTGGTTGTACTGCTGGGTGCCGATCGGATCGGTATGGCCGGTGACGAGCACCAGTTCGAGCTTCTGCACCTGGCTCAGCTTGGAGATGATTTCCGAGTCGATCGCGGCCTTGCCTTCCGGCTTCAGGACCGCCTTGTCGAAGTCGAACAGCGCCTTGGACGCGAGCGTGATCTTCTGCACTTGCGAAGCCGGAGCAGGAGCCCGAGCCGGGGCGGGGGCCGGAGCCGGGGCAGGCGGCGGCGCAACCATCGGGGCCGGAGCCGGAGCCGGGGCGGGCTTCGGCACGAGGTCCGGGTCGCATTGCATGATTGCCATCGCAGGCGTCCAGTAGCCGGTTCGATAGCAGAGATTGCCTGCGAGACCCTTGGTGCCGTTGTAGACGCCGCTCTTCACGATGCTGTCGGTGGGCGTCGGGTAGGCGTTTTGCACATAGCCGCTGTTCACGCCGGGCGTCGCGGCGGCGGTACCGCCGACATAGCCCTTCGGATTGGCCATTTGCGCGGCGACGGTGCCCGCAAACGCGGTGGCCAGCGCGCCGATGAGGGCACCGGAGACGAGACGTCGAGTCATTGTTTCACCCCTTTGGCTTTGGTTTTGAACAAATTCTTAAGAACTTGCGGTTTTGGGCGCCAAGCACGATGGCTCAGGCGTCAAATGCGATATCTCCCCGGCAAATATAGCACAGGGGTTTTGGCGCCGCAAAGAAAACACCGGCATCCGCGCGGGTGGCGATTGGACTGTCGCGGCAATACAACGCCGTGATAAAATTACGTGATTTCAAGGGCCTCCGATCGGTCCGCCACGGACTCGCCCGCCACTAAACGGATCGCGCGACGCGGCGCCGGTCGGAAAAGCGCGGGCTCCGGCGGTTTTTCCCGGCCAACGGCGCCCTGAACCTCCTTTCGCCCAACACTTCCGGAAAAAAGCACCTCATGGAGCAGTTCGCCAAAGAAACCCTGCCGGTCAGCCTCGAAGCCGAGATGCGGCACAGCTACCTCGACTACGCGATGAGCGTCATCGTCGGCCGGGCGCTGCCCGACGTCCGCGACGGCTTGAAGCCGGTCCACCGGCGCGTGCTGTTCGCCATGCACGACGCCAACATCGCCTGGAACCGCCCGCACGTTAAGTGTGCACGGGTGGTCGGCGACGTGATGGGCAAGTACCACCCGCACGGCGACCTGTCGATCTACGACACGCTGGTGCGGATGGCACAGGACTTTTCGCTGCGCTACCCGCTCGTCGACGGACAGGGGAACTTCGGCTCGGTCGACGGCGACAACGCCGCGGCGATGCGGTATACCGAGTGTCGGCTGCAGAAGATCACCGCCGAGATGCTGGCCGACCTGGACCGCGAGACGGTCGACTTTGTCCCCAACTACGATGGCAAGGAGCAGGAGCCGACGGTCCTGCCGTCGCGCCTGCCGAACCTGCTGATCAACGGGTCGTCCGGCATCGCCGTCGGCATGGCGACCAATATCCCGCCGCACAACCTGACCGAGACGATCGGCGGCTGCCTGGCCGTCCTCGGCAACCCGGACATCACGGTCGACGAGCTGATGGAGATCATCCCGGCGCCCGATTTCCCGACCGCCGGGATCATCTACGGCCTGGAAGGGGTCCGCGAGGGCTACCGGACCGGCCGCGGCCGCGTCGTGATCCGCGCCCGCACGCACATCGAGGATATCGGCCGCGGCGAGCGGCAGGCGATCATCATCGACGAGATCCCGTACCAGGTGAACAAGGCCAACCTGCTCGTGCGGATCGGCGAGCTGGTGCGCGAGAAGAAGCTCGAAGGCATCTCCGACCTGCGCGACGAATCCGACCGCACCGGCATGCGCGTCGTCATCGAGCTGAAGCGCGGCGAAGTGCCGGAGATCATCCTCAACAACCTGTACAAGCTGACGCAGCTGCAGGACAGCTTCGGCATGAACATGGTCGCGCTGGTCGACGGCCAGCCGCGGCTCCTGAACCTGAAGCAGTTCCTCGACTACTTCCTCATCCACCGCCGCGAGGTCATCACGCGGCGGACGGTGTTCGAGCTGCGCAAGGCGCGCGAGCGCGGGCACATCCTCGAGGGCCTGGCCGTCGCGCTGTCGAACGTCGACGAGATCATCGCGCTGATCAAGGCATCGCCGACGCCGCCGGAAGCGAAGGTCGCGCTGATGGCCAAGGTCTGGCGCTCGACGGTCGTCGAGGAAATGCTGCAGCGCGCGGCCGCCGACGCCGCGCGACCGGAAGGCCTGCCGCTCGAATTCGGCTGGCAACAGGGCACGCAGATGAACGGCTACAAGCTGTCCGACGCCCAGGCGCAGGCGATCCTCGAGCTGCGGCTGCAGCGGCTGACCGGCCTCGAGCAGGACAAGATCACGTCCGAGTACCGCGACGTGATGGCGCAGATCGTCGACCTGCTCGACATCCTCGCCAAGCCGGCGCGCGTCACGACGATCATCGGCGACGAGCTGAAGGCGATCCGCGTCCAGTTCGGCGACGCACGGCGCTCCGAAATCGTCGCGCAGGGCGTTGACCTGTCGATCGAGGACCTGATCGCGCCCGAGGACATGGTGGTGACGCTGTCGCACGGCGGCTACATGAAGGCGCAGCCGGTCGACGAGTACCGCGCGCAGAAGCGCGGCGGCCGTGGCAAGCAGGCGACCGCCACGAAGGAAGACGACTTCGTCGACCGGATGTTCATCGCCAACACGCACGATTACATCCTGTGCTTCTCCAACCGCGGCCGCGTGTACTGGCTCAAGGTATACAACGTGCCGCAGGGCTCGCGCAACTCGCGCGGCAAGCCGATCGTCAACCTCGTGCCGCTCGTCGACAACGAAAAGATCACGGCGATCCTCCCGGTGAAGGAATTCACCGCGAACCAGTACGTGTTCATGGCGACGGCGAAGGGCACGGTGAAGAAGACGCCGCTGTCGGACTTCTCGCGCCCGCGCCCGTCGGGGATCATCGCGGTGGACTTGGACGACGGCGACTCGCTGATCGGCGTCGCGCTGACCGACGGCACGCACGACGTGATGTTGTTCAGTTCCGGCGGCAAGGCCGTGCGGTTCGACGAGAACGACGTACGGCCGATGGGGCGCAATGCCCACGGCGTGCGCGGCATGATGCTCGAAAAGAAGCAGCGCGTGATCTCGATGCTGGTCGCCGAGGACGAAGCGCAATCGGTACTGACGGCCACGGAAAACGGCTACGGCAAGCGGACGCCCATCGTCGAATACACGCGGCACGGCCGCGGCACCAAGGGCATGATCGCGATCCAGCAGTCGGAGCGCAACGGCCAAGTGGTGGCGGCCGCGCTCGTGCTGCCTGACGACGAGGTGATGCTGATCTCCACCGGCGGCGTGCTGATCCGCACGCCGGTCAAGGCCATCCGCGAAATGAGCCGCTCGACGCAGGGCGTCACGCTGATCAACCTCGACAAGGGCGAGAAGCTCGCGGGACTCGAGCGCGTCGTCGAAGCGGACGACGTGAACGGCGAACTCGGTGGCGAATCCGGTGGCGACGCCTGACGCGGGCGCAGTTCCGATGGCCGACGACGAGACGCCACCGCCGGCCGGCGACCTGTCCACCCATCGCGCGGCCATCGATGGGCTGGACGGTGAAATCCTCGAGCGGCTTTCCGCGCGGGCCCGGCACGCGCAGGCCATCGGCGCCTTGAAGGGCGGCGCCGGCGCCTATCGGCCCGAACGCGAGACGCAAGTCATTACAGGACTGCATGCGCGCAATGCCGGCCCGCTGCCGAACGCGGCGGTCACCGCCGTCTTCCGCGAGATCATGTCGGCCTGCCGCGCGCTCGAGCAGACGCTGCGCATCGCCTATCTCGGTCCGGCCGGCACGTTCAGCCATGCGGCGGTCGCGAAGCATTTCGGCACGATGGTCGACGCGGTGCCGTTTCCGACGTTCGACGACATCTTCCGCGCCGTGAGCAGCGGGCAGACGGACTACGCCGTGGTGCCGGTGGAGAATTCCACCGAAGGAGCCGTCGGCCGCACGCTCGATCTCATGTGCACGACCGACCTGTCGATCTGCGGCGAGGTGAAGCTGCGCGTCGCGCAGAACCTGCTGTCCAACGCGGGCAGCATCGCCGCCGTCACGCGCGTCTACTCGCACGGCCAGTCGCTGGCGCAATGCGTGCAGTGGCTGGCGCAGCACCTGCCGGGCGTGCCGCGGATCGCCGTCGCGAGCAACGCGGAAGCGGCGCGGCTCGCTGCCGCCGAGCCGGGCGCGGCGGCGATCGCCGGCGAAAACGCCGGCGCCATCTACGGCCTGGCCACACTCGCGCCGCACATCGAGGACGAGCCGAACAACACGACGCGGTTCTGGGTGCTCGGGCGCCAGCAGCCGGCGCCGTCGGGCAAGGACGAGACGTCGCTCGTGATGTCCTGTCCCAACCGTCCCGGTGCCGTGTACGAACTGCTCGAGCCGCTCGCGCGCCACGGCGTGTCGATGTCGCGCTTCGAATCGCGCCCGGCGCGCACCGGCCTGTGGGAGTACCTGTTCTTCGTCGACGTCGTCG
>JBDTNR010000178.1:0-6958 GCA_039933655.1 Betaproteobacteria bacterium
GATCAGCAGCGCCTCACCGCCGCGGCGGCCGGCACGGCCTTCCTCGCGGTACGTTGCATGGAGGTCACCGTCGCCCACCTGTTCCAGCGTGTAATGGGCAGTGAATCCCGGCGTCTTCGCTTCGAGGTCGATGGCACTGAACTGCGACCAGCGGCCAGCCGCACACAGCGCCGACCACTTGGCGGTTCCGCACTGCCTCGTGTCGACGCCGGGGAGGCGCGGGTTCGCGGGCGCCGGCGGCAATGCGCTGGCATCGGGGAGGCTCGCCGCAGGCGGCGGCGTGGTCTGCGCCGGTGCCGCTCCGGCCGCCAGCAGGACGGCGAGTGCAAGTGCGGCGGCGAAACGCGATCGTGGACCCATGCGCCGATTCTACCGGCAGCGTTGGCGTGGCCGACGCTGCCGCGGACTTGCGGTCGGCAGCGGCCGACGAGCCGCGCGGGGTCTTGTCAGGCGGCGACCAGATCAAATCCGGCGCGGGTGCCTCGGCAGCGATCACCTGCGCGCTGCGTTGACGACCGGACCACGAAGGCGCGGATGGCATACTGGCCGCCCCCCCGCCAAGCCATCGCCGCGATGTATCGAGAACCTCCGCCCCCCGCAGGATTGCCCGCCACGGGCCTCGCAGTCGCCCACGCGTTGCTGTCGCGCCGGTCCGTCCGCGGGTTCCTGCCGACGCCGGTGCCGCGGGCGACGATCGAAGGCATCCTGTACCTCGCGGCGCGTGCGCCGTCGGGCACCAATTGCCAGCCGGGGAACGTCTACGTCTGCACCGGAGAGGCGCGCGATGCGCTGGTCCGCGACCTGATCGCCGCGCACGACGCTCAGGCCGAGGGCTCCCGCGAACACGTCGAGGAATACGCGTACTACCCGCGCACGTGGCGCGAGCCGTACCTCACGCGCCGCCGCAAGCTGGGCTGGGATTATTATGGGTTGATGGGCATCGGCCGCGGCGATCGGGCCGCGACGCACGCGCAGCACGCGAAGAACTTCCACTTCTTCGGCGCTCCGGTGGGGCTCTTCTTCACCCTCGACCGCGACCTGGAGCGTGGAAGCTGGCTTGACGCGGGGATGTTCATCGAGGGCGTGATGATCGCGGCGCGCACCTACGGCCTGCACACGTGCCCGCAGGCGGCGTTCACGCCGTTTCACCGGATCGTGCGTCGGCATCTCGGCTACGGCGAGGGCGAGATCCTGCTGTGTGGCATGGCGCTCGGCGCCATCGACGAAACCGCGCGCGAGAACGCGCTCAACACCGAGCGCGAGCCCGTCGCGGTATTCGCGAGGTTCGTCGGCGGCTAGAGGCCCGATTCTGCTACGCCGCACGTCCGCCGTTGCATCAGGCAGGAACGTGAGCGAAGGCGCCCGGTGGCCGGTGCTTGCCGCGGGCCGGATTGCCGGAGGCTGCGGACGCTGCCGGGTCGCGATGTGCGCCGCGCCGTCCCGCTGCGTTGGTTTCGACACACGAGGAACAGCTCACCTGGGCGCAGTGCGCTATCCCGCCTTGTACAGCAGCGAGCCGCGGCACTTCTTCGTCCCGCAGCGACAGGCGTAGGCGGCGCGTTCCTTCTTGCTGAGCCGGCCGTCGATGGTGAGCCGGTAGTCGTACGTCAGTTCCTCGCCCGGCTTGATGCGGCGCTTCGCCTCGATGAACACGTGTCCGGCCGCGTCCTCGTGCGTGACGCAGTTCGGCGTGCAGGAATGGTTGATCCAGCGCGCGGCGTTGCCGCGGACGCGGGCATCGATGACGCGGCCGTCGTCGATCTCGAACAGGAACGTGTGGGCGGAGTCGTCGGGATCGCTGTCGGGGCGTTCCATCGCCTCGTCCCATGACGAGCGCTTGCCCTTGTATTCGATGAGGCGATCGCCGCGGGTGATCAGGGCAGTGGCGAACACGCCGCGGCCATGGATGGCGGAGTTGCGGACGGCGTAGGGTTTCGTGCGGGCGGATTCGGGCATGGGATTGTGCATCGAGGAGATGGCGCTCATTTTCTCACGAGCGGCGGGCGCGCGTCAGGGCGTGTTGCGCATGGGTGCGAAAAGTTCGCGCAGTTCCACCGCGACCGTGGTGTCGTTGTCGGAAAACCAGATGTGTCCTTCCTGGATCGCGCACTGCAGCTGCATCGAGCGTGCCGCCAGCGCGCCGAGCGCCTGCACGGTCTCGGGCGCGACCGCGCGCACGGTGAGATTGGACAGCCGGGCGAGCACGCCGGAGTTGCGCTCCCACCAGAGGTCCACCGCGCGCCCGCCGTACGCGTAGACGACGACGTCGCGTGCGCGTCCCGCCGCGCGCCGCAGCAGCTTCTCGTCGGGCAGCCCGACGTCGATCCACAGCAGGATCGCGCCGGTGTCGTCGCGCAGCGCGATGTCGGGCTCGTCCTCCGACGACAGGCCGCGCCCGAAGGCAAGCGCGGCGTCGGCATGCAGCGCGAAGGCGAGCATCCGCACCATCATCCGCTGGTCGGTCTCCGATGGATGCCGGGCAAGCGTCAGCGCGTAGCTGGCATAGTGGTGGCGCTCCATGTCGGCGACCGCCAGCGTCGCCTTGAAGATGGTCGCTTTCAACGCCATGGCAGCGCCGTCGTCGTCAGCGCAGGAACGTGAGCAGCAGCGGCGTCGTCACGGCGGCGAGCGCGACCGTCACCACCATGCTGGCGGCAACCGTGGCTTCCAGCGCGCCGAACTGGCGCGCCATCAGGTAGACGTTGGCGCCGACGGGGAGCGACGCCAGCATGACGACCGCGCGCGTTTCCAGCGAAGGCAGCGCGAGGATTCGGGCGATGGCGTAGACGGCCAGCGGAAAGCCGGCAAGTTTCAGCGTCGCGAGTGCGAGACTCGGCCGCCAGCCTTCGCGGATGCCATATTCCGCGAGACCCATGCCGAGCACGATCAGCGACAGCGGCACCGCCGACTGGCTCATGAGGCCGAGCGTTTCGTTGACGAGCGTTGGCAGCGTCAGTCCCGTGAAGCCGAAGATCGTGCCGAGGAGGATGCCCGCGACGACCGGATTGGTGATGACTTCGCTCGCGGTCTTGCCGAGTCCGCGCACCGAGAAGTCACGGTTGCGCGCCCATTCGACGGACACGGTCACGAGCGTCCACAGAATGAGCGAATTGAAGACGAGCACCAGCGACACCGACGGCAGCGACGCATCGCCCAGCGTGACCTTGGCGAGCGGGATGCCGAGCAGCACGTTGTTGGAGAAGATCGTGCCGACGGCGAAGATCGACTGCGCGACGCCGTCCATCGCGAACGCGCGGGCGGCGACGACCCGCGCGACGATGAAAGTGATGATGCCGCCGCCGAAATAAGCGATCAGCAGCCGCGCGTCGACCGGCGGCAGCTGCGAGAAATCGCTCATCAGCCGGAACAGGAACGCCGGGATCGCGACGGCGAAGACGAACCGTGTCAGCGCGTCCGACACCACCTTCGGCCAGTGACCCCAGCGCGACAGCGCGTAGCCGACGAACACCAGCAGGAACAGCGGGGCGGTGAGCGCGATGAGGCCGACGAACGAGCGTGTCGCCTCGCCGTTCATGGGCGGACGACGCGGCGGCGGGGCGCAGGAGCCCGGGGGCGGGCCGTACGGGCGCCGCCGGCACTAATCGACGGCAACGCGCGCTACCGCCCTTTGGTGCTGGATTTGGTGCGCACGGCGACACGCGGCACGGTGGCGGGCGGGCGCCGCTTCAGATCCTGCGCCGGCACCGGCGCGCCCGGCTTGCCCTTCGGCTGGGGGAACGTGATGCCGCTCTTCTTCGTCGTCATGGCGAATGTCTCCTGCGTTGCGCGAATCTCGATGTTAGACCAAATCGCGCAGCGTCACGATGCGCTCGGGACCGCCGTCGATCTTCAGGCGCAGCTTGCGCCCGGGCGCCGCCCTGAACTCGCCGCGGACCGCCGACAGCGACATCGCCGTCCATGGCTTGCCGTTGACGCCGATGATCAGGTCGCCGGCCTTGAGTCCAGCGACAGCCGCGGGTCCGCCCGCCACGACGTCCACGACTTCGAACCCCTTGGCGCCAAGCTCGATCCAGGCGCCGGCGCGGTCGTAGATGTCCGGCCGGCCGAAGTTCGCGTTCTTTTCGAGGTACAGCGCGCTGCCCGGATAGTCGAACGTGATGTTGAACTGGCGGAGGATGCCGAAGCCGATGTTGCCGGCGACATCCGGGTCGGCCAGCGCACCGGTGGTCTGCAACGACAGCGACGTCATCGGATTGGGGATCACCACGTCGGCAAGCTGCAGCGTCTTCGCCCGCGCGAGTCGCGCGCGCACATGGCCGCCGACGCCCGCGCCGTAGACGGCCTCCAGTTTCGCGCCATACTTCTCGACGAGGTTGTTTTCCTCGACGAACGGCAGCGTCAGCGTCAGCGAGCCGCGGCTGCCGGTGTCGACATGGAAGACACCGTCGATGTCGTCCACGCGTCCGCGCACCTGCGGCGCGGTGCCGCGGAACTCGATCGGCAGCCGCGCTCCAGTGCCGGCATACTTGAACTTCGCAGGATCGTGGAACACGGCGCGCGAACGCTCGAAATCCAGCTTGATCGGGAACCGCTTGAAGAGTTCGTAGCCGACGACGCCGCCGATGTCGTCCAGGCCTTCGACCCGGCGCAGGAACGCGTCGAGATCGATGGTGGCGAACACCTGCCGCTCGAGGACGATGCCGCCGAACTCGATCTTGTCGATCCGCGTCATGCCGACGTCCTGCTTGCCTTCCGCGCCCGAAGCACCGAGTGCACCTTCGGACCTGACGCCCAGGCGCTCGAGCACCTGCGGCAGCAGCACGTTGCTGCCGCCGGTGTCGAACAGCATCCGGACCGGACCGCGGCCGTTCACCATCACCTTGAGGAAGAGGTGGCCGTTGTGCACTTCGAACGGCACTTCGACGAATGCCTTGCCCGCCGGGAACGTGAAGTCGGGCTTCGGCGGCGCCGGTTGCGTGAACCGCACATCGGTCAGCGGCTGGTTGAAATCCATGCTCTCGACCACGATGAGCTCGTCGTACTTGGGGTCGCCGCGCGACGCTCGCACGCGAAACGGAATCTTCACGCCCGCCACGTCGCGGACGTCCATGTAGGTCTCGGTCCGCGTCTCCTGGGCCTCCCGTTCGACCAGGCGCTCGATCAGCTTGGTCTCGCTGTTGATCCACAGTTCGAACGGGCGGCCGCCTTCGGGCGTGATACGGATGACGTCGAAGGCCGCGCCGTCCGCCTGCGCGCGTTCCTTGTAGCTTAAGCGCGCCGGCGCCCGCTCCGGATACCAGAACGCCAGCCGGTCGCGGTAGGCGGCGTTCACGGCAAGTTCGCGGGCGGCGTCGACGCTCTCGATGCGCGACTGCCCCGACGCATCCTGCGACCAGGCCACCTTGCCGTCGAACCCGGCCGCACCGGTCACCGGGCCGATCGTGTAGTTGAGGTACGAGCGGCCGGTCGCGTACTCGCTCCAGCGCTCCGCGCTGCCGGACAGGCCGCCCGCGTGGATATTCACCTTGCTTTGCTGGGTCTTGAGTGCGTCCCATGCGGCGCCGCCGCTCGCCGCCTTCGCGGCGGCCAGGACCGCCTGCGGATCAGGCGGCGGCGGTCCGCCCAGCTGGGCCCGGCTGGCGACGGCCATGAACAGCAGCACGAATAGCGCGCAGATGCGCGGCAGCGAACGGATCATTGAATCTCCAAGGGCCAGGGCGCGCGACGCGCGCCGTGAAGTGCCCATTATCGCCTACGGCGCAGGATGCGCCGGGACGGCTCAAGTGGGAGCGTATGGCGACGTCGTTGTCGGCGTCCCCTGGGGTGGCTGCCGCGCGCCCAAGCTATCGAGGGCGGCGCTGACGGCGCGGTCGAACAGCGGCACCGGTTCGACCACCAGCGTGACCTGCCCTGCCGCTATTTCGTAGGCGAGTTCCTCGGGCGTGTAGACGAACGCGCGGGCGCGCGACCGGCTGGTGAACAGGTACTTGGTGCGTAGCGGGCTGACCCACGTCAGCCGGGCATTCACCGTGCGTTCCTCCTTGGTGAACGCGAGCCATGTACCGACCGCCATCTCGCTCACGTAGTCGTGGACGTTGACGATGGGGGCCGGCGCGGCGGCGGCCGCCGGTGATGCGCCCGCCGGTGCCGCGTTCTCGGGCTTGGGCTTGATCGCCACGATGTGCAGCTGGTACAGCGCTTCGAAGAACGCGCGGGCGCGCTCCGGCGCGACGCCGAGCGCCGTACACGCGCGACGCAGGCCGCCGATCAACGCCGGGATCATCTTGGTCAGGCGGGCCTTCTGCGCCGTGCGCTCCTTGGCGACGATGCTCCACAGCATGTCGTCGAGCGTACGCACGGCGCCGGTCCATTCGTCGCTGTCCTCGCCATGCGCGCGCCGCTGCGCCGACAGGTGATCGGCCCAGACCGTTTCGATGAAGCCACGGACCTCGAAGGGCACGTCGAGCCCGGCCAAACGGTCGCGCAGGAATGCGCGCACGTGCGACCGGTCGGATTCCTCCACTTCGGCGCCCAGCGCCGCCGCGACGTCCTCTGTCGTGGCCTCCGAGACGCGCTGCCGCTCGCTTTCGATGAACGCGGACAGCCGCAGGTTGGCCAGGCGGAACACGCCGACGTCGATTTCGAAATCGCGGCAGATGTCGTCGACGACCTGGGTGGCGAGTGCGGCGAACGCGTCGCGATAGGCGTCGTCGTGCGTGGCGCCCACCGCGGCTTCGGCCAGGTTGTCCAGCAATTGCCGCGCCGAGTGCTTGCGGTCCGAGAAGAACGCGCGATCGAGCAGCGCGGCCTTGACGATCGGCACCTGCAGCCGGCCGAACAGGCTGCGCATCGAATCGGGAATTGACTTGTCGCGGAAAATGTAGTCGAACAGGAGCGCGATCACGTCCATCGTGATGCGGTCGGTGTCGTTGCTGATCTGGTCGTCGATCGCCGCGCGGATGTGCGGGATGAGATTCAGCGGGACGACGGTGCCTTC
>JBDTNR010000179.1:0-6954 GCA_039933655.1 Betaproteobacteria bacterium
CCAGTCGTCGAGGGCGAACGGCGTGTCGTGCCACGGAAGTTCGCTCAACAGTTCGGCCACGGCGGGATTCGCCGTCCACGCTTCCGAGAACAGCGCCACGCCGCGCAGCCGGTGGGCATTCGGACCCTGCCGATCGGCGAACCAGCGCTCGACCGTCGCACGCGCGTTGGCGCCCATGATGTTGCGTCCGCCATAGTTGTAGATCGAGCCGAGCGCGTAGGGCACATCGGGCCAGCGTTGCGCCGAATCCCATGTGGGATAACGATCTGCCTCGGATGCGAGTAGCAACAAGCGCGACTTGTCGGCGATCCCGGCGAGCAGCACATTCGACGGATTGCCCTCCCAGGCGAGAATCACCCAGGTGGCACCGGGGCGTGCCGCCTGCAGCGCCGTCTCGATGGCGGTGGCGGCGTGCGTCAGGTTCACCTGGCCGAGCTGCCCACCTTCGTGCATCGGGTCGAGCTTGTACATCGTCGAGTCCCCAAGTATCTGCGCGGACAGTGCGTAGTAGTCGGCGGCGATCTGCTGGAACAACGGTGTGGTCGGATTGAGCCACGCGGGTCGTTCGTAGCCGACCCACGTGCCCTGCTGAACGACGTCGGCGCCGGCGTTGCGCGTGGCGAAGTCGGTCGGGACCGTGCCCCAGTAGCCGGGAAACACCGGCGTGATGCCGAGTTCGCGCGCGCGATCGGCAATCCGGCGTCCCGTTTCCGCGCGTTTCGCGAGCAGCGCCTGGCTGATCGGAAAATCCCCGCCCGCCATGTTCTGCAGCACCCACCACGGCTGGTGTGCGGGGTCGGGAATCCACCGGCGCACCTCGTCTTCCGCATAGCCGTAACGTTGCATCAACTGGTAGAAGACGGTATCGGTGCCGACGGTGATATAGACCTCGTTGATGCCGTGCAGCGCCATCAGGTCGAGCTGGTTCTCCCATCCTGCCCACGGCAGATACGGGTCGGTGTAGCCGTCGTTGGTGTCGTTGAACGCGTAGCGATGCGGCACGCTGGCGACGCGCCGGATCGTCGCCGGGGGCGCCGGCAACTGCGCGGCCAGCGCGGGCGCGCTGCCGCGCAGCATGACGTCGGCGCGCGCGACGTACTTGAGATACCAGCCCGCACCCTGCGTCAGCGCGCTCGGTGTCGTCGCCTGGATGACGATGTTGCCCGGAACGCCATCTATCGTGAATTCTTCGCTCGGATTGCCGTCCGTACCGATCGCGGGCGACCTGAGCGCCAGCGAGATCTGCGCGGCAGCGGACGTCCCGATGACGCGTTCGAGCATGCGGTGGGCGGCCGTTTCCGTCGGTCCCGCGAGCGCCGTGCCTCCCATTTCGTGGCCCAACAGCAGTGCCCACGCGAGGATCCGCAGCAGGACAGGATAGGGCGGGCGCGGCCGGGACGGAGGGCGACCACGCGAGGAGAACGGCAGGATTGACATGCGAAGGGGTTGCGGTTCGGTTTCGATGTGGTATCGACAACGCGGGAAAGCACGTGCTTCGAGTAGCGCGTCCGCAAATGGTTCAGCAGCATCGATGCGGCGTCCGCGGACGACACTTTGCCGTAGGCGTCGAATGCCGCCCTTCGCGAAGGAATTTCGGCATGAGGTCGGCGGCGATCGCGATGTTCGTCTTTCCCGCTCTGGAAATGGACACAGGACCCGGCGATACCCGGGAACAGATAGCCGGTGACGACCCCGGCGAACATGCCGAGGAAGATCGACAGTGGGAGGTGGCGGTCGAAGAAACCGAGCCGCCGGGCCTGCTACGTCATGGCGCGTCCGCGGTCGCCGGTGACTGGCCGATTTCGTCGAGTTTTGCCTGCAGGCTCAACCGATCGAGCTTGGAGAGCGGCAGGCTCGCAAAGACGCGGATGCGATTCAGGAGGACGCGACTCGCCTCCGCGAAGGCGCGGCGCTTGTTGTCGTCGCTGCCTTCGACGGCGGCGGGATCGGGAATGCCCCAGTGCGCCGTCATCGGCTGGCCCGGCCACACCGGGCATACCTCGCCGGTGGCGTTGTCGCAGACGGTGAATACGAAGTCCAGCCGTGGCGCGTCCGGTTGCGCGAACTCGTCCCAGTTCTTGCTGCGCAACCCGGCGACGGGCAAGTTCGACCGTTCGAGGAATTCAAGGGCGAACGGATTGACGCGGCCCGCCGGATGCGACCCGGCGCTGTACGCATCGAAGCGTCCGCCGCCCACCTCTCGCAGGATGGACTCCGCGATGATGCTGCGGGCGGAGTTGCCTGTGCAGAGGAAGAGGACGTTGAACGTGCGCTTGGCGCCGGTCGAATCGGTCATCGGAGGGACTCGCGTCGATGGAGGGAGGTGACCGCGCCGGTCAGCCGCAGCAGCGGGCCGTGGCCTTGGGCGTGGCATCCGCCTTCGCCGGCGCGCAGCAGGCGGTGGCCGTCGCGTCCGCGGGCGTGCAGCACGCTGTCGCGGGCTCCGGCACGCAGCAGGCGGCCGTGGCCGGCTCCGCACCGGCGGGCGCGGGCGTGCAGCACCCGGACTCGGTCGCGGCTTCGGTCGCGTTGCCGTTCCAGTAGCGGACTTCGCCCAACGAGTGGTAACCCTCCCACGCGATGCCCTGGGGGTCCGTCACCCAGTGCTTGTCCGATCGCGCGTAACAGCAACTGGCGCCGGGCTCGTCCTGCAGCGATGCCTGGTCGGCGGCGGCGAACTGGTCGCGGATGCTCGCCAGTTCAGCGGCCGAATCGGCCTGCAGGCCGAGATGATTGATGCCCGTTTCGCCGCCGCGGGCGGAGATCGCGAAGTTGATGCGCGGATCCTCGATCATCCACTTGGCGTAGTCGTCCTTGCGCACCGTGGGCGGCGCGCCGAAAAGCCCGGAGTAGAAGCGGATGCTGTGGTCGAGGTCGGCGACCCCTACGTGAACGTGAAAGCGTTTCATGCGGTTCTCCTTGTGCGGCGGGGGGACAACGGTACGGCAGGCGACGCCGGCGCGGATGCGGGCGCGCAGACGACAGCGCAGACCGCATTGGCGCGGCAGCAGTTGTCGGTGAGGTACGCGACGAGTTGGTTCATCCGGTCCAGGTCGGCGCGATACCAGACGAAGCGCCCGTCCTGCCGCGACGCGACCAGTCCCGCGTGCAGCAACTCCTTCAGGTGAAAGGACAGCGTCGCCGGCGCCAACGACATGCGCTCGGCGATCACCCCGGCCGGCAGGCCGTGCGGCGCGTGCTCGAGCAGCAGCCGGAAGGCCGCCAATCGGTGTTCCTGGGAGAGCGCGGACAACGCGCCCAGCACGTCTTTTGTTTCCATATTTCGAATAATATCGAAATATTGTCCGTTGTCAAGTACTCACGCGTGAGCGTCGGAAAGGGGGGCGTCCGCGCCGATGGCGGAATCCGACCGCGGCGGTCAACGCTTCGGAATCGACGGCATCCAGCCCGGCCGGCGCTGTTCGTAGGCGGTGATCAACGCGTCGTCGGCGAGCGTCAGCCCGATCTCGTCCAAGCCTTCGAGGAACAGCCGGCGGACGCGGTTGGGCAGTGCGAATTTCTCGCTCACGCCTTCCGCGCGCACCTCGCAACGCTCGACGTCGACGGTGATTTCGAGCGCCGGGTTCGCCTCGACCCGCCTGGCCAGCGCCTGCACGGTGGCGTCCGGCACCGCGACCAGCATCAGCCCGTTCTTCGACGCATTGCTGGCGAAGATGTCGCCGAAGCTCGGCGCGATCACGGCCTCGAAGCCGCAGCCGCGCAGCGCCCACACGGCGTGCTCGCGCGACGAGCCGCAGCCGAAATTGGCGCCGGTGATCAGAATCCGCGCTCCTTGCGCGGCGGGCTGGTTGAGCACGAACGCGGGATCCTTGCGCCATTCGAAGAACAGGAGCTCGCCGAAGCCTTCGCGATCGATGCGCCGCAGGAACTGCTTGGGCAGGATGGCGTCGGTGTCGATGTCGCCCTGCAGCAGCACGGCGGCGCGGCCGCTCAATGTCTTTCTGGGTGTCATGCCAGCGTCCTCACATCGACGAAATGCCCATGCAGCGCGGCCGCGGCCGCCATGATGGGGCTGACGAGATGCGTACGCCCGCCGGGGCCCTGGCGATTCTCGAAGTTGCGGTTGCTGGTGGAGGCGCAGCGTTCGTTGGTGCCGAGGCTGTCCGGGTTCAGGCCCATGCACATCGAACAGCCGGACAGCCGCCATTCGAAACCCGCGGCCTCGAAGATCTTGTCGAGGCCGATCCGCTCGGCGGCGGCCTTGACGGCCATGGAGCCCGGCACCACCAGTGCGCGCACGCCGGGACTGACGCGGCGACCCTCGACGATCCTGGCCGCGGCGATCAGGTCCTCGAGTCGCGAGTTCGTGCACGAGCCGATGAACACGCGGTCGATCTCGATGTCCTGCATCGCCGTGCCCGGCGTGAGGTCCATGTAGCGCAGCGCGCGCTCTGCTTCGGGGTTCGCGGGCTCCGGCACGCGTCCGGTGACCGGCACCGATTGCGCAGGATTGGTCCCCCAGGTGACGTAGGGTTCGAGGCGCGTGGCGTCGACGAAGATCTCCTCGTCGAACGTCGCGCCGTCATCCGTGCGCAGTTGCCGCCACGCGGCAACGGCTTCGTCCCACGCGGCACCCTTCGGTGCGTACGGCCTTCCCTTGACGTACTCGAGCGTCGTGTCGTCAGGCGCGATCAGGCCCATCCGCGCGCCCCATTCGATCGACATGTTGCAGACCGTCATTCGCGCCTCCATCGACATCGCGCGGATCGTCGAGCCGGCGTATTCGACGACGCTGCCGGCGCCTGCCGCGACGCCGTTCTGCTGGATCAGGCCGAGGATCGCATCCTTGGCAGTGACGCCCGGCGGCAACGTGCCGTCCATGGTGACGCGGATCTGCCGCGGGCGCCGCGAGATCAGGCATTGCGTCGCCAGCACGTGCTCGACCTCGCTGGTACCGATGCCGAAGGCGATGGTGCCGAATGCGCCGTGCGTCGACGTATGCGAGTCGCCGCAGACGATCGTCGTGCCGGGCAGCGTCAGTCCCTGCTCGGGGCCGATCACGTGGACGATCCCCTGCAGCGCATGCCCGGCCGGATAGCACGCGATGTCCTGCTTGCGGCAGTTGTCGACCATCGTGCCGGCCTGGACGATCGACAGCGGATCGGCTTCCTCCGTGCGCAGCGACGTCGGGTTGTTGTGGTCGATGGTGCCCAGCGACTGGCGCGGGCGGCGCACCTTGCGGCCCTTCTCGTCGAGGCCGGTGAACGCCTGCGGGCAGCTCACCTCGTTCAGCAGATGCATGTCGATGTACAGCAGGTCGACGCCTTCCTCGACCTCCGTCACCACATGCGACTTCCAGATCTTCGATGCCAGCGTCTCTGCCACAGCGACCTCGTGCGAACGTTTCAGGCGAACCTCGGACCGTCGGTTGCCCGGTGAGAACCTCGCATTTTAGTACAGTTGGCGACGGCCACTTTCAACCGTCGCTCCCGCGAATGCGGGAACCCAGCGGCTGAAGCTTTTCGCTCACAACGGCACGCCGCTGGGTCCCCGCTTTCGCGGGGACGACGATTGAGCCAGATTCATGCCTCTCGGAAACAACGTCCTGCTCATCCACTGCTAGCCGTGCATCAGCTCGCTGAAGCTGACGAGGCGGCCGGCGATCGCGCTCGCGGCGACGGTGGCGGGGCTTGCCAGCCACACGTTGCCCGGCCCCGAGCGTCCGGTGAAGTTGCGGTTGATGGCGCTGACGGTCACCTGGTCGGCACGCGTCGACGCGCCGGGGCCGCAGTTGGCGCAGGAGCCACAGCCCGGCTCGAGCAACTCGGCGCCGACGTCGGCGAACGTCGCCAGGTAGCCGCGTTCCTCGCAGTATTCGCGGACGTTGCGCGTGCCGAACTGCAGGTACAGCTTCACACCCGGCGCGACGCGGCGGCCCTGCTGGCGCGCCCAGTCGAGCACGCGGTGGTATTCGTCGAAATCGGCGCGCTTGCCGGCCGTGCACGACCCGCCGTACGCGATGTCGAGCACGGGGCGCTCGGCCACTTGGGCGAGGGGGATGCCGTTGCCGGGGTCGCCCGGCGCGGCGACCATCGGCGACAGGGTGGCGACGTCGACGTCGATGCGATCGGCGTACCGCGCACCGGGATCGCTGCGCATCCAGCCTTCGATGACGAACTCGACGCCACGCCGTTCGCGCAGGAAGCGGGCCGTTTCCTCGTCCGGTTCGATGATGCCGGTCAGGCCGCCCATCTCGGCCACCATGTTGGTCAGCGTGCAGCGCTCGTCGGTGGTCATCGCGCGCAACGCCCCCCCGCCGTACTCGAATACGCAGCCGATGGCGGCTCCGCTGCGAATCGCCGGCAACGCGAGGATGTGCAGCACGACGTCCTTGGCGGCAAGTCCTTCGGGCATCCGGCCGCTGAGTTCGACGCGGATGGTCCTGGGCATGCTCGTGCGGATGCGACCGGTCACCCAACTCGCGGCGATGTCGGTCGATCCGGCGCCGAAGGCGAGGCAACCGAGTCCACCGGAATGCGGCGTGTGCGAGTCGGTGCCGATGACGATCTCGCCGGGCAACGCATGGCGCTCGGCCATCACCGCGTGGCAGATTCCGACGGACCCTTCGGCGCCGAGCGGACGCGCTTCGTCGTCGGCCGGGGACAGGCGGCCATATTCCAGGACACCGTAGCGGTCGACGAATGCACGGTGCGCGCGGGAGAGCCCGCCGATGCCCGCGAGCAGGCCTTGCTTGATGTGCGGCGCGCTGCGGTGGGCGAGATTTAAGTGGTCCTCGAACGCGATGATGCGCTCGCGGTCCCATAGCGGAATGTCGTCGCCGTACGCGGCACGCAACAGGTTCGCGCACAGGCCCGTGAAGTACTCGTGCGAAAAACGCCAGTCGGCACGGACGACGATCGAGTCGCCCGCCGCCGGGACCCCCGGCGGGACGGGCGTGCCATCGAACGTCGTCAGGTGGCGCGTCAGGATCTT
>JBDTNR010000180.1:0-6953 GCA_039933655.1 Betaproteobacteria bacterium
TGGACCGGGCAGACGCCGCGCCTGGACCGTATCCTCGTCAAGATCGACCGCATGTGTGCCGGGCAGGACGCCGCACCGGCCACGCTGCTGCGCTGGTACGGCGTGGGCGTGCTCGTGCGCTCGCTGCTCGGCCGGATCGACGAGGCGCTGGACCAAGCCGGGCGCGCGCTGGCCGTCGCGCAGAACGGGCCCGCACCGATGCGCGTGAAGGCGCACCTGCTAGTGGTGCTGGCCGCCGAGTCGGCGCGTGATGCCGAACTCGCGCGCACCCACCTGGCCGAGGCAGCGGGGCTGCTGGCGGCGGGCAACCCGGTCGATGTGACGACCTACGAGTTCCAGCGCGGCATGTTGATGCTGTTGGACAAGGACTGGCATGCCGCAGCCCAGCTGATGCGCTCGGCGGTGGCCAGCGGCCGCGACAGTGGTTGGCCGCTGCGCGAGCACATTGCATTGATCGGCCAGGCCTTGGCCGCCACGCAGGTCGGCAGCTTCGACGAGGCTGAAACCGCCCTGAAGGCGGTCTTCGATCATCGCTTCTACGCCATATGCCGATGGCACCATTGGATCGCCGCCCTCGTCGAGGCCCATCTGGCGGACCGGCGCGGTGATGGGCCACGCGCCCTGGCCGCGTTGCGGCGCGGGTTCAAAGTCGGCCAAGCCTGTGGCTTCGACTTCGGTCCGATGCCCTATTGCTGCGGCGACATGATGCCGCGCCTGGCCGCATTGGCGCTGGCGCACGACGTCGACACGCCTTTCGTTCGGCAAATGGTGCGTCGCCACGCGCTGCCCGCCCCACCCGGTGCGCCCGCCACGTGGCCCTGGCCGGTGCGCATCCGTACCTTGGGTGCATTCGACATCGAGCGCGAGGAAGGGACAACGCAGGCGTCACGCAAGGAGAGCCGCAAGCCACTGGATCTGCTGAAGCTGCTGATCGCCCAGGGTAGCGAGAACGTGCCTGTGGTGCGGCTGTGCGCGGCGCTATGGCCCGAGGCCATCGGCGATGCGGCGCGCAACTCCTTCGACAACACCTTGCACCGGCTGCGCAAGCTGCTCGGTGCAGACGGACGGGTCACGCTGCGGGCCGGCGGTCTCAGCCTGGATGCCGCCAGTTGCTGGACCGATGTCGCGGCACTCACCGGCTGCCTCGGCGCGCCGCCGGCGGTCGACCGGGGAGGCGACGCAGCGTTGGTCAACACCTGGATCGATGGGGTATTGGCGCTGTACCAGGGCCCATTCCTGGCCGGTGAGGACGAACTGTCCGACGTGCTCGTCGCCCGCGAACGTATCGAGGCGCGCGTGACGAGGCAGGTGGCTGCGCTGGGCGATCAGCTCGAGGCCACAGACCAGCATGCCGCGGCGGCGCGCCTGTATCAGCGCCTCGTCGAGCTGCAGCCGCTGGCCGAGCACATGGTGCGCAGGCTGATGAGCTGCCTGCTCCACCTCGGCCAGCGCGCCGAGGCGTTGGCAGCCTACCGGCGCTGCCGCCAGCAGTTGTCGGTGGTTCTGGGCGTTCGGCCGGCGGCCGAGACCGAAGCCATGGCCGACAAATTTCGCAATCTCTAAGCGATTTCTAGGTTCCGTCTTCTTAGCCTTCTCTCCATGGGCGAACCGCAGGGGGCGCCCGCCGCGAGGCGAATTGCCGGAAGTCTGCTGCCGTCAGGCACGGGTTGCAGCCTCGGTCTCGCTGTCGTCGTGCCGTTACGGTCGCATGGAGATTGCAATGCTGAACAGAACGCTAGGTTTGACGCTAGCGCTGGCGTCGTGGGCGGCCTTCGCCCAGAGCCCGGTCGAGACCGACGGGGACAAGTACAAGGTGGTGATGGAAAACGAGCAGGTGCGCGTGCTCGAGTACCGGGACATGCCCGGCGAGAAGACGAACCAACACAGCCATCCTGCCTTCGTCTTGTACGCCGTCTCGCCATTCCAGCGCAAGATCCACTTGCCCGACGGCAAGGTGCTGCTGCGCGAGTTCAAGGCCGGCGACGTGATGTATTCGCCAGCGCAGGTGCACATTGGCGAGAACGTCGGCACGACGCCGACCCACGTAATCATGGTCGAGCTCAAGACGGCGGCGAAGCCGTGATTGCGGCCAGCTTGAGCCTGCAATGCGCACAGGCCACTGAAGCGCTCCGCGGGCAACTGGCAGCACCGACCGTGGTCTTGCGCGAGCCCGCTGTGACCGGTATGCCGGGGAGCGCCATCCAAGAGATCCGCGTGCTCACGGCCTGCTTCGGCCCCGGCGACCGGACGGTGTTCCACAGTCACCGTTCGCCGGTGACCGTGTTTGTCCTGGAAGGGCATTTCACGCTCGAGATCGAAGGCCGCGCGCCTATCGTGATCGGGCCGGGGCAGGCATTTATCGAGCCGCCTGGCATCGCGCATACCGGCTTCAACCGCAGCGCCGCGGAGCGCCTGCGGGTCGTGGTGTTCTATGTCAGCGAGCCGGAGACTCCATTCCTGGACCCTCTGGTCGGACATGCTTGAAGAGGGCGTCCCCTGGTCGGCGCGGGTTGCCGCCGGCTTGGTGTGCCTGACCCCGCGCAGTCTCGCGACCGTCGCCGGCTGGGCAGCCGTGTTGGCTCTTGGCTCATATGTGGCCTGCGCAGGCGCCCAGGAGGCGCAGGCGATGCTGGCCTCGCTGCGAGCGTCGGTCGGACTCTGGGCACTGATCCTGCTGGCGCTGGCCTATGCCCTTGCCTTGGCCCTGCCATTCGTACCCGGCTTGGAAGTGGGCCTGCTGATCATGGTCGCGTTCGGGACGACGGGGGTGATCGTCGCCTATGCAGCGACGGTGCTTGGTCTTTGCCTCGCCTACGTCGCAGGGTGTGTTCTGCCGCAGCGTCTGGTGCCAACGCGCCTGCGCGCCGGTAGGCTGGCACTGCGTCACGCAGATTCGGCCGGCACCCTCGCCGCCCCGCTTCTTCCGCGCAGGTTCACGGGCCTTGCACAGCGCAAACTGGTCGCCTGGGTGCTCGCCAATCGGTACGTGACATTGGCGGTTTGCCTCAACCTGCCTGGAAACGCACTCGTCGGTGGCGGGGGCGGCATTGCGCTGCTGTGCGGGATGAGCCGTCAGTTCGGCTGCGTGCGCTACTTGCTCACCATTTGTCTGGCGACATCGCCGATACCGATACTGATGCTCACGGGACTGAGCCATGCTGACATTGCCGCGACGGTAGCGTCAGCTTGTAGTCGATGAGCCGGTTCTAGCAGACTGGGCGCTGCAAAAGCTGCCGCTCAGGAACTTCAGCTACTGGCCGACTGCAGCCTGTCGTTTCGTAGTTCCGGGTGTCTCCTTTCCGTTCCTGGACCGGATATGCAATCGCAATCGTGGGCAGGGATTTGGCTACCGAATTGTCGCGCCCAGTTCCCGATAACTCAGATCAACACCGACACCGTCCGTCAGGTCAGAACGAATTTTTTCTGGCACGTTTGCAGGTCCGGGCCGATTCTTTCCGGAAAAGTGGCTTTGTGCTTCAATGGAAGTCACTCAATAACTTTCCGGACCAAACGATGGCGGATCGCCGCCTCCAGGTATTCCACGCGGTCGCAAAGCACCTCTCCTTCACCAAGGCGGCTGAGGCACTTTTCATGACCCAGCCGGCGGTCACGTCCCAGATCCGCCAGCTCGAGGAGCACTTCAACACGCGCCTTTTCGATCGCGGGCACGGGCGCATTTCGCTCACCGCCGCGGGCAATTTGGCCTTGGAGTATGTCGAGCGCATCCTGCAGGCCTCGGCCGAGCTCGACAACCGGCTGCAGGAGATGGGCGGACAGATCGGAGGACCTCTGCTCATTGGCGCCAGCACGACGATCGCGGACTACCTGTTGCCGCGGGTGCTTGGCGCCTACAAGACGCGCTTTCCGGCCGTCGTGCCGCGGCTCTTCGTCGCCAACTCGGAAGCGGTGCAGAATCGCGTCGCCGAGCGCAGCCTCGACATCGGATTCATCGAAGGCGACTCGCGTTTGCCGCTGCTTGCGACGGAGGTCTGCTGCGAGGACGAACTGCAGCTCACGTGCGCGCCTTCTCACCCGCTGGCGAAGCTCAAATCCGCGACGCCCGAGTCGCTGACGCACTACGCCAACATCAGCCGCGAGCCCGGGTCGGGCACGCGCGAGGTCATCGATCACTACCTGCAGATGGCGGGCCTCGCGCCCGACGCGCTGCAGCGCGAGATGGAGCTCGGCAGCCCGGAGGCGTTGAAGGGGCTGGTTGCTACCGGGCTGGGGTTTTCCATCATGTCGCGCGCGACGGTCATCAACGAGATCCGCCTCGGGCAGCTGGTGCAGGTTCCGCTCGCGCCGCGCCTCATCCGCAGCATGTCGGTCGTCTATCCCAAGGAGCGCATCCATTCGCAACTGGTCAGCAGCTTTGTCCAGTTCGCGAAGGAAAATCTCGGCGCGATGCCGGTCGACGGAGTCGAAAGCGCGCCCGCCCAGGCGTGAAGCGTCGAGAGGTAGTTTCCGGATCGGTTGAGTCGCGGGATGGGTGCGCCGCGACCGATGATTGGTGTCGGCGCTGCGCCTTGCGGTGGTGATTCCAGCGCTGACCTGACAGACGGTGTCAGTGCTGATCTGAATTGTCGGTAGTTGAACGCGACGGCCGGATGGTCGTTCCCCGGCTGGATTTGAGCTCGCCCATTCAGTTCAGAACCAGAAAGCGGCCATGCAGGACTCCGAAACGACAGGCGGCATTCGGCCTATTCCGTTGAAAAACTCCGTTTTCGGGGTCCCTCAGAAAATAGCAGGCCCTATGGGGCGCGCAGTTTCATCGGACACGATGGGATACCCGGCACAGTCAATGTTTCGATGTAGTGCCGCTAATCAAGCCTGGTGTCGATTGTTTGATGGCATCCTCGACTGCATTCACATCCGGCGGAAAATTGCCATCGACGTGATTTCGAGCTTTTCAACAGAATCGGCCACTAGCGGCCATTGTGAAAATCACGCCCAAAGCGGACCTTCGAAGGGCGTCTTGAGCGCGTGAATCCCGCTTCACAAGGGATTAAGGCTTGGTCGTGTCAGGCCCTTGCATCAGACGACAACGTCGGAGCTCACACATAAGTCAGCTAGTCGATCCTATTCTAGGCAAAAGAGAGAAGCGGTTTGCCAAACTTTCCGATCGTGATCGGTGGACTGGTGGCGGCCTATATCGTGTCGTTCGCGATCTTGTGCTGGGCGCGGCTAAAGGTATGGCAGGCGTCGATACGGTCGATCAACTTCGGCGGGGTACGGAGTACCGGGCCAATCGCGCCGCAAACCGGCTTCAGAGAGAAAGGGGTCAGGCCGACTGCATCAGGCGTTACTGCGACTGCCTCGGGCCTCAGCGCAGATTTCAACATCCGCAGGATCGGGAAACCGGTCCAGCGGTTCCCGATTCAGCGCCGGCGCGATGCTCGAACATGAGCAGGAGCGCCGTCCATGGCGGCGGGCGACGGTGCGTTGTCGGTAGCACCCTGCGGCACGGCCTCGTTCACGCCGCCGAACGTGTCACCGACAACCGAACCATGGACGATCGGGGCAGAGGCCACCAGCGCGTTCGGCAGCTCATTGCTCTCCCAGCCTTCGGTGGGGTCCGTGCTCATGTGCTCGAGCGAGATCTGCGGCGCGTGGACGAACGGGATCAGCACATCCGTCTGCCCGAAAGAGGTGTTCAGGCCGAACACGGCGAAATAGTCTGGCACCCACACGTCGTCGGTCCCGATGGTCAGGGTGAACCATCCACCGTTGAGGTCGGCACGGCTGAAAGGCGCCGGCAGCTTCGTCACGTAGAAATTCGCGCGACCCTGGCCCAGATCGCCTTGGGGGGTGTGTGGCAGTAGATAGCTGAGCATGAGTTGGCCCGGAACGCCCGCGGACAGGGTTACCGGCCCTTCCGTTCCCGTGTCCTCGAGCTCGACTGCCGGACCCGGTCCGCCGCCCGGAGAGAAGCCCGCGTACTGCTCGGTCGCCGCTATGACGATGATTCGGAGCGCGCGACTAGCGACCGCCCCCGGGCCTACCTGCCGCAGAGCGAGCGTAGAGACACCTTCCGTGGAGTCGGTGCTCAGCCACATGCCGTCCGAGGAATTCGTGAACGGGCTCGCCAGATCGAGAACGGCGCCGAGCGGGACCACCAGCTCGCGCGGCAAGCGCCCGGAAATCGCCCACGCGATGACGCTTTGGGGAGCCCAGGCGTCGTCCCCGGTCGCGACCAGTCGAAGCTCGAGATGCTCGGAGTCGAGGGCGCGATTCTCTACGTTGATCCGGTGAAGGCCTGCGCGGCCCCGTGCGAAGTCGAAGTCACCGAGAGGGACCTGAAACAGGTCCTGGCCGGCCCGGCTGAACAGGAGCGCGGGAGGATCGGACGTGCCGGCGTCCTCCACGTTTCGGGTAAGGGTGGCGACGTAGACCTCCGTAAGTCTCGGCATATCAGTTCCTCCAACGCGGCGACCGGGTTGAGTCGCCTGGCCAGCGCTGTACTGCTAAGCGGCCGCCCAAAGCGCCGGAGGCCAAGCTGCACTGCTGAACTCTCTCGAGTCCAGGTCCGACGCGCACAAGATTACACCGCATTAGAAGACCGGACCACTACGCGCACGGGAACCTGATGTCGCACGTTGCATTCCCTAGCAGCCCGTCGGACTTGAGATCCGCGGTATTCGGTTGATGGGTCGGCGACGACTCAATTTCAGCTGCGTTGGGTTGAAGCGGAAGAAAGTGCGTTACGAAGGATGGAGGAGATCGTTGTAATGCTGTCCGGTCTGGTTTCGACGAGCGAAATTGCCCGCGCTTCACGCGCCGAGGGCATTCATTCGCTTCATGTTCCACGCCAGACACACCAAACTCCATTCGCCGCTTGCGCTCGCCAGTCCCCGCAACAGGAATTGCCGGAATTTCATGACGTGCTTGATCAAGCCGAACACCGGCTCTACGGTGCATTTGCGCAACGCATACAGCTTGCGCCCGCGTCGCGT
>JBDTNR010000181.1:0-6950 GCA_039933655.1 Betaproteobacteria bacterium
TGATGAAGACGCCGTCGCCCTTGCCCTTCTCGACGACCTTGGTGTCGCCGGTGACGACGGGCACGCCGGCTTCGCGCGACGCTGCGGCCATCGACTCGACGATGCGCTTCAGGTCGGCGAGCGCGAAGCCTTCCTCGAGGATGAAGCCCGCGGCCAGGTACAGCGGCAGAGCGCCGGACATCGCGACGTCGTTGATCGTGCCGTGCACCGACAGGCAGCCGATGTCGCCGCCGGGAAAAAATAGTGGCGACACGACGTGGCTGTCGGTGGCCATCACCATGCGGCCGGGCGGCACGGCGAACGCCGCCTGGTCGTTGGCCTGCCGCAGCCATTCGTTGTCGAACGCGCTGACGAAAAGCTCGTCGATCAGCTGCGCCATCGCGCGGCCGCCACCGCCGTGCGTCATGTCCACGCGGCCGTGACGGAAGTCCATCGGGCGGATGTAGTCGTCGCGCATGAGGTTCGTCAGTCCGCCGCCGCCGGCATCGCCGCGATCGCCGCATCCCTGAAGCGGCCGTACGTGTAGTGCGCGGCGCATGCGCCTTCCGTCGAGACCATGCAGGAACCGAGCGGATGGTCAGGCGTGCAGGCGGTACCGAACACCTTGCATTGCGCCGGCGTCTTCACGCCGCGCAGGATCGCGCCGCATTCGCATGCCTTGTGGTCGGGCACCGAGTGGTAAACGATGCCGTAGCGCGCCTCGGCGTCGAACTCGCGGTACTGCTCGCGAATCCGCAGCGCGCTGTACGGCACCTCGCCCAGGCCCCGCCATTCGAACGTCTTGCGCAGCTCGAAGACGTCCGCGACCAGCGCCTTGGCCTTGGCATTGCCGTCGCGGGTGACGGCGCGGGTGAATTCGTTCTCCACTTCCGCCCGGCCTTCGTTCAGCTGGCGGACGAGCATCAGGATCGCCTGCATGACGTCGAGCGGCTCGAAGCCCGCGATGACGACGGGGCGCTCGTACTCTTCCGCAAAATACTCGTACGGCTGGCTGCCGATGACCGTCGACACGTGCGCGGGACCGATGAAGCCGTCGAGCGGCACCGTGCCCAGTTCGCGCACTTCCTTCGATTCGAGGATGTTGCTGATGGCGGCGGGCGTCAGCACGTGGTTGCAGAACACGCTGAAGTTGGTCAGGCCCGCTGCCTGCGCCGCCTTGATCGCCACCGCCGTCGGCGGCGTCGTCGTTTCGAAGCCGATGGCGAAGAACACGACGTCGCGGTCCGGATTCTCGCGCGCGATGCGCACGGCGTCGGCACTCGAATACACCATCCGGATGTCACCTCCGCGCGCCTTGGCCTGCAGCAGCGACAGCCCCTTCGATGCCGGCACGCGCATGGTGTCGGCGTACGTGCACAGGATGAGGCCCGGCCGTTGCGCCAGCGCGATCGCGTTGTCGATGCGGCCGACCGGCAGCACGCAGACCGGACAGCCCGGACCGTGGATCATCCGCACATTGGCGGGCAGCAGGTCGGAAAGACCGTAGCGCGAGATCGCGTGCGTGTGGCCGCCGCAGAACTCCATCAGGTGATAACGCCGGTCCGCGCGCGCCTCGCGGGCGATAGCCACGGACAGTTCGCGCGCGCGCGCGCCGTCGCGGTATTCGTCGATGTATTTCATGGCGCCGGCACCGGCAGGAGGCCCGCCTGCGCGAACGTCTCGAGCGTGCGTTGCGCCTCGAGCGGATCGAGCCGCGCGAGCGCATAGCCGACGTGGACGATCACGTAGTCGCCGCAGGCGATACCGTCGACGAGCGCGAGCGATATCCGCTTGCGCACGCCGCCGACATCGACCAACGCCGTCTCGGCGTCGGGCATCTCGACTACGCGCGCGGGAATGGCGAGGCACATGGTCAGGTTGCTTGGCGCAGGTGATCGAGGCCAATCCACGCCTGCCCGAGCGCGAGTCCGCCGTCGTTGGGCGGCACGGCCTGCGCTTCAAGCAGGTGCAGTCCATGCCGCGCGAGTGCCGTGCGCAGGCCCGCGGACAGGATCGCATTGAGGAAGCAGCCGCCGGCGCCGGCGATTGTCGTCAATCCATGCGCAGCTGCGGCGCGCGTCGTCCAGTCGGCAAGCGCCGCCACCAGCGTGGCATGGAATAGCGCCGCGCCAAAGCCCGCGTCGGGGGTGTCGGCGAGACGGGCGAGCAGCGCGGTAAGGTCCAGTTCGTTGCCGGCACTGATGGTGTAGAGCGCCGTATCCGCCGGCACGGGTCCGTGCAGTTGCGCCAGGCCTTCGAGCTGCATGGCGGCCTGGCCCTCGAAGGCCATGTGGCGGCTGACGCCGAGCAGGCCGGCGGCGGCGTCGAACCACCGTCCCATGCTGGACGTTTCCGGCGCGCGCACGCCCTTGGCGAGCAGCTCCTCGACCGCCCGGGCGCCGGGTTCCACCGCGAAGCGCCGGGCAATCTCGTCGCCGCGTCCGGCACGGGCAAGTGCCGCCGCCGCCATGCGCCATGGTTCGCGCGCAGCGCGGTCGCCGCCGGGCAGCCGCAGCGGCGCCAGGCGACCGATGCGATCGCAGTGGTCACCGTCGACGACGAGCAGCTCGCCGCCCCACGCGCCGCCGTCGGTGCCGAGGCCCACGCCGTCGAGCGCGATGCCCAGCGCAGGGCTCTCGCACCGGTGTTCGGCCAGCACGGCGGCGATGTGCGCATGATGATGCTGGGCCGCCAGCAGCGGGACGCCGTAATGCACCGCCAGGCGCGCCGCATGACGCGTGCTGTGGAAATCCGGATGCCGGTCGTGCACGATGAGTTCCGGCACGACATCGAGGATCGACAGCAGGTGCGCGACGGTGCTCTCCAGCGCCAGGCACGTCGGCGCGTTGTCGAGGTCGCCCACATGCTGCGACACGAACGCTTCGTCGCCGCGCGTTACGCAGACGGTGTTCTTGAAGTAACCGCCGACGGCCAGCACCGGGGGGCCCGCCCGCGCGAGGCGGATCGCCTGCGGCGTGTAGCCGCGTGCGCGGCGGACGAACTGGAAGCCACGGTCGTCGCTGCCCGGCAGCGCGCGCACGACGCTATCGTCGCAGCCGACGACGATATCGCGATCGTGGACGACGTAGCCGTCGGCGATGCTGGCCAGCCGCCGGAGCGCTTCCTCGTTGTCGGTGACGAGCGGCTCGCCGCCGGGGTTGGCGCTCGTCATCACCAGCACCAGCGCCTGCGGTTCGTCCTGCCATCCCGTATCGGCCTGCCGGCCGGCGGCCTCGTGGAACAGCAGGTAGTGCAGCGGCGTATACGGCAGCATGACGCCAAGCCACGCGAGGCCCGGTGCGACACCGGCCAGCACGCCGTCGACACCCATGCGCTTGCGCAGCAGCACCACCGGCCGCTCGGGCGAAGCGAGCAGCGCATGCTCGGCCGCCGACGACAGCGCGAATGGCAGGACTGACGCCGCGTTGGCCATCATCACGGCGAACGGCTTTTCCTCGCGCGACTTGCGGGTGCGCAGGCGCGCGACGACGTCGGCGTTGCGCGCGTCGCAGGCAAGGTGGAAGCCGCCCAGACCCTTGATCGCGATGATCTCGCCGCGCGCGATGCGCGTGACGGCTTCGGCCACCGGATCGACGCCACGCACGGCGGCGCCCGCCGCGTCGCGAAACGTGAGTCGCGGCCCGCAGTCCGGGCACGCATTCGGCTCGGCATGAAAGCGACGGTCCAGCGGATACCGGTACTCGGCCAGGCAACTCGGGCATTGCGCGAATGCCGCCATGCTCGTCGTCGCGCGGTCGTAGGGCAGTTGCCGGGTGATCGTATAGCGTGGTCCGCAATGCGTGCAATTGATGAAGGCGTACCGGTAGCGGCGATCCCCGGGCGACATGAGCTCGGCGAGACAGTCGTCGCAGATCGCGGTGTCGGGGCCGATCGACGTCGCGGCGCGGCCATGGCCGCTATCAAGGATCACGAACCCGGGGCCGTCGTCCAGTGGCAGGCACTCGTGCGTCGTCACGCGGTCGACGCGCGCGCGCGGCGGCGCCTCCTCGTGCACGCGGCGGGCCAGCCGCTCGATGCGCGCGGTCTCGCCCTGCACCTCGATCGTCACGCCCGACGGATCGTTGCGCACCCAGCCGGCCAAGGCGAGATCGTGCGCGAGCCGGTAGACGAACGGCCGGAAGCCGACACCCTGCACGATCCCATGCACTTCGAGGCGACGGCGCACGATGTCGACGGTGACGGCGGCGTTCATTGCGGCGCGCCGGTCACGCCCCGACCGCCGCGGCCGCGAGCCGCGCTTCGAGCTCGAGCACCTTGCGGCGCAGGCCGGCGACGTCGTGGTCGCGCGCATCGCGCGCCTTGGCACATCCCTGCTCCACCCAGGCGAGCCAGCCTGCAAAGCCTTCGCCGGTGGTGGCCGACACGCACAGCACCGGCAAGTCCGGGCGGATCGTCCGCGCGCGCGCGACGGCCGCGTCGACATCGAACTGCACGTACGGCAGCAGGTCGACCTTGTTGACGAGCATCAGGTCCGCCGCACTGAACATGTCGGGGTACTTCAGTGGCTTGTCGTCGCCTTCGGTCACCGACAGGATGACAACCTTGTGCGCCTCGCCCAAGTCGAACGCGGCCGGGCAGACGAGATTGCCGACGTTCTCGATCAGCACGAGGCTGTCGGCGGCCGGCGCGAGCGAGGCCAGCGCGTCGCCGACCATCTGCGCGTCGAGGTGGCAGCCACGGCCTGTATTGATCTGCACCGCCGGCGCGCCCGTCGCGCGGATGCGGTCCGCGTCCAGCGACGTCTGCTGGTCGCCTTCGACAACGGCCATCGCCAGGCGGTCTTTCAGCGCGTCGATCGTCCGCACCAGCAGCGTCGTCTTGCCCGAGCCCGGACTCGACACGAGATTCAGCGCGAAAATGCCGCGGTCGTGCAGCGTCTGCCGGTTGCGTTCCGCGAATGCGTCATTGCGCGCAAGGATGTCCTCTTCGATGGCCACGATGCGCTCGACCGGCAGCGTGGCATCGTGCACGGCCGAAAGCGGCCCTGCGCGGTTGACGCCATGCAGGTGGCCATGCCAGCTGCCGTCGGCGTGGCGATGCAACGGCAGCGCATCGTGTTCCGCGTGCCGGAATCCCGACGACGCCTGCCCCGTGGGCGAGGGCACGCCGTCGATGCGCGTGTCACCGTTACTGCAACCGCAAGTCGTGCACATGTCGATCGATCCTTTTCTGCCTCACGCGCCGGAGCGGCGCCCCGAGGTCATCCGATGCCGATTTCCTTCACCCGCATTTCCTCGCCGCCGACGATCTGCAGCTGATGGCTGCCGCAGCGCGGACAGGCGTCACCCAGGCGAGCCAGCGCCACGCGCTCGCCACACGGCATGCACCACGCCATGCCCGGCAGTGTCACGATCTCGAGCGCCGCGCCGGAGGCGACGCTGCCGCGCGTGACGGCGTCGAAGCAGAACCGCAGCGCGCGCGGCTCGACGTGTGCGAGCGCGCCGATTTCGAGCCACACCGTGTGGACGCGCGCCGCGTGATGCTGCCCGGCTGCCTTCAGCACGATGCCCAGCACGCCTTCGGCGAGCGCCACTTCATGCATGGGTCACCTCGATCCGCCATCCGACGCAGGGGTCGAGCGCATGGACGGCACCACGAGCGCGGCGCAGCAACGCGGTCTCGTCGGTTTCCTGAGCGCCGGTGAGCGAGTTCGCCAGCGCGCCGTCGGGGTGGAAATTCCATTCGGTCGGCGCGACGATCTGGTAATCGACGACACGCTCGCCGTCGAGCAGGACGCGATGCAGCAGCAGTCCGCGCGCCGTTTCGACGACGCCCAGGCCCTCGCCGGCCGTGAGCGCCACGCTCCACGCACGCGGCGGTGCGGCGGCCGGCGGCGGATCGCCAGCCAGTTCGCCGAGTGACCGCGCCAGGTCGACCATCCGCGCGAGGAGCCGCGTCGCCGGCGCAGGACCGGATTCGCGCCCGCACGCGGCAACGAGTGGATGGGTGTGCATCCGCGCGAGGGCACCCGTCTCCGCCGGCGCGCCGGCCCATGTCGGTGCGCGCGCGAATGCCGGGTCGTCGCGCAGTGCCGGCACGAGCACCTGCCGGACGAGGTCGCTGCCAAGCGGCGGCAGCAGCAGCTGCTTGGTGCCCGCCGCGTGCGACGGCGGGAGGCCGAGCAGCGCGTGCAGTATCCGCGCGGGGACGGTCTCGCCGCGCGTCGCCCAGTCCGCCAGCGCCAGGACATCGGGCAGCGCCGCGAACGCGGCGGGTGGCAGTGCGAACAGCGACCGCTGCGCGATGTCGCTCAAGCCCGCCGCAAGTTCGCGCATCGCGGCCGCGTCCGACAGCAGATCGGTACCGTCTGCGGCAACGATCGACGTCGCGATCAGGTGCCGCGCGGCCGCCACCGCGGTGACGTCGGGATCGCCTCCCACCGCATCCGGCCAGCCGATCAGCAAATGCCAGAAGCTTTCCTGCAGCGCTTCGACGAGGACGCCCACGGCACGCGATGGCGAGCCCTCGGCGAAACCGGCAACGCCGGCACCGGCCAGCGCGCATCCGGCGGCAGCGCGCTGCGCGCCACCGCAGACGCTGAAGAGCAGCGGCACCGTGGCTGCGGCGTCGGCGGCGGAGCGGCCGGCGAGCACGCGCGCCGCGACGTGCGGCCGCGTCGAGCGGATGCCCGTGCGCCGCACCCGCTGTCCGTCCCATGCGAGCGTCACGACGAGTTCACCTTCGAGGGTCATCGTCGGCACCAGCGAACCGGCCGCGGAGCAGGTCGCGCCGCGACAGCGGCGCCGCGAGCTGCTGGTCGAGCCTGGCCAGCGGACCCGGCGCCGCAGGCGTCAGATTGGCCTGCGGCATTTCGGGCCGCTCCGCATTGCCGTCGTCGAACAGTGCGTCGCGGGCGAGCTGGGCGCCGAGGCGCGCGCCGTCCATGTCCGCGAAATCCTGCACGGGCGAAAACAGCGAACACATCTGGAACGCGCCGAGCGCATCGTGGC
>JBDTNR010000182.1:0-6946 GCA_039933655.1 Betaproteobacteria bacterium
AGAACACGCGCCAGGCGCGAGCGATGGCGAAGGGCACGCGTTTCGGACGTGAATCGCAGGAACTCGCGTGGCAGAGCGCGGAAGTCAGTGCGCTGTTCCGGCTGGCGGCCGCCGGCGTGCGCGTACCCAAGCCGTACAACTTCCATGCCGGCGTGCTGCTGATGGAACTCGTCACCGACGAGCACGGCAACGCGGCGCCGCGCCTGAACGACGTCGAGTTCGCGGAGGACGAGGCGCTCGCGTTGCACGCGATACTCGTCCGCGAGGTCGTCCGCATGCTGTGCGCCGGCATCGTGCACGGCGACCTTTCCGAGTTCAACATCCTGCTCGGCATCGAGGGCCCGGTGATCATCGACCTGCCGCAGGCGGTGGATGCGGCGGGCAACAACCATGCGCAGCGGATGCTGGTGCGCGACGTCGACAACCTTCGCCGTTTCTTCGGGCGCAGCTCGCCGTCGCTGCTCGCCACCGACTACGGCAAGGAGATCTGGGCGCTGTACGAGACGGGCGCGCTGCATCCGGATGTTCCGCTCACCGGTCATTATGTCCGCGACGAGACCGCCGTCGATCTCGACGGCATCATGCGCGAGATCGACGACGCGCGCCTCGAGGAAGCGGCGCGGCAGTCGCGGATGCTCGAACGCGAGTAGGAAGTCCCAAGCGGCGAGCCGCCGCGTTCACCAGAGGACGAGGCCACCTCGTGACCGGAAGCAACGCGCAACGTACGCCATTCGCCCGACTGCGCTGGAAGGCCGCGGCAGCGGCGCTCGCATTCTGCGGTGGTCTCTTCGGTTTCGCCGGGCATGCGTTAGCCGCCGGGGCGACGGACTGGCTGTCCGGACTGCCGCGCGAGCCGGTTCGCGTGCGCGCATGGCCAGGCGGCCGCAAGGTTGCTGTTTGCTTCGTGCTGTACGTGGAGGAATGGGGGAGCGGCAAAGGCCCCAATTTCCGGCCGGACATGGTGACGCGCGATCCGGATGTCGTCGACGAATCGTTTCGCCGCTACGCGATCGACTGGGGAATCCCGCGCGTCGGCCGGTTGTTCAGCGAGCAGCGACTGCCGGTAAGTCTTGCGTTGAACGCGTACTTTCCGGCGCGACATCCGGAGATCTGGAAAGAGTTGCGTGCACTCGTTCCGCGCGCGCCGATCGTCGCGCACGGCCTGAACAACTCGACCGAGCTGTTGCCCTTGAAGGAGGGACCCGACGCGCAGCTCGCGTATGTCAAGCGCACGCTGGACATTATCGCGCGCGACACGGGAGTGCAGGCGCGCGGCTGGTCGAGCCCCAGCGTGTACCCCAATGCGGATACGTTCGGCGTCACCGCGGCCGCCGGCATCACGTATTCGCTCGACGCGATGGACTCCGACGTCCTGTCGCGTTTGCTGACGAAGTCTGGCCCGCTGCTGCTCATTCCCTATCCGGCCGTGACGGTCGACATGGGGCAGTTCCTGGAGCGGACGAAGCAGCCAGGGGATCTCGAGCGCCTGTGGATCGACTATGTCGGCGAACTGGCGCGCGAGGCAGCCGCGCATCCCGACCGCGACGCGACCGTGGTGGCGATCGGCATGCATCCGTTCGTTGTGGGCACGCCGGACGGCGCGGCCGCGCTGCGCCGCGTGCTCGAGCATCTGAAGAAACTGAAGCTCGTCTGGGTGACGGACGTCGAGGCGGTGGCCGCCGCCGCCGGCGCGGCAATGCCGTAGCCCTCGTGTCGGCGGCGGCGCGTCAGGCCTGCGCCGGCACGCTGCCAAGCGGGCTGCCGGCCTTAGGGCCGCGCGGGACGCCGCCGGTTTGCCGGCGCGACATCCGCGCCAGCACGATGATCGGCACCAGTCCCACCGCCACGATCGCCAGCGACGGCAACGCCGCCTCGGCGAGACGCTCGTCCTTCGCGAACAGGTAGGTCTGCGTGGCGAGCGTGTCGAAGTTGAACGGGCGCAGCACCAGCGTGGCGGGCAGCTCCTTCATCACGTCGACGAACACCAGCAACAGCGCCGCGGCGCCGCTGCGCGCCAGCAGCGGCATGTGCACGCGCCACAACGTCTCCCACGCGCCCGCGCCTAGGCCGCGCGCGGCGGCGTCCATCGCCGGCGTGATGCGCGCAAATCCGGGCTCGATGCCATTCCACGTGACGGCGAAATAGCGGACGACGTACGCGTAGATCAACGCGGCGGTCGTGCCCGTGAGCAGGAGCCCCGGGTTGTGGCCGAACGCGTCCCGCAGCCACGGCACGATCGCGTTGTCGGCGGCGCCCAGCGGCAGCAGTACGCCGACGGCGAGCACGGTGCCCGGCACCGCATACCCGAGATTCAGCACGCGGCTCGCCGTCCGCGTGATGGAACCGGGTGCGAGCCGGACTGCATAGGCGACGACCGTGGCCAGCACCAGCGCGAGCACCGAAGCGACGATGGCGACGCGGAGACTGTTCCAGCCCCACGTGAAAAAGCGCGCCGTCAGCGCGATGTCGGCCTCGGCGAACAGGAGGCGCAGCAGCAAGACCATTGGCACGACGAAGCCGATGGCCAGCGGGATCGAGCACGCCGCCGTCGCCGCAGCGGCGCGGACGCCGCTGAGCCGCTCGGGCGCGTGGCGCGCTGACTGCTTGCCGCGGGCGCCGCCATAGGTGCGCGCCGCGCCGCGCGACGCGCGCTCGAGCGCGACGGCCGCGACGACGAACGCCAGCAGCGCCGTCGCGAGTTGCGCCGCGGCCGTGCGGTCGCCCAGCGAAAACCAGGCGCGGTAGACGCCGGTCGTGAACGTGTCGACGGCGAAGTAGGCGACCGTGCCGTAGTCGGCCAGCGTTTCCATCAGCGCGAGCGCGATACCGCCGGCGATCGCGGGCCGCGCCAGCGGCAGCTCGACGCGCCAGAACACGCGGCGCCGGTTAAGCCCCAGCGTGCGCGCAGCCTCGACGAGCGCCGGCGGTCGTTCGAGAAACGCGGTCCGTGCGAGCAGGAAGACATAGGGGTAGAGCGTGAACACGAACATGGTCGCCGCGCCCGGCAGCGAGCGCACGTCCGGAAACCAGTAGTCGCCGAACTTCCAGCCGAACGTCTCGCGCAACGCGGTCTGCACGGGACCGGCATACTGCAGGAAATCGGTGTACGCGTAGGCCATCACGTACGACGGCATCGCAAGCGGCAGGAGCAGCGCCCACTCGAGGAACCGGCTGCCGGGAAAGCGCCGCCGCGCGACCAGCCAGCCGGCGGCGGTGCCGCCGATGCCGACCCCGGCGCCCACGAGCACGACCAGCGCCAGCGTGCCGCCGACGTAGCGGGGCAGGACGGTGGCAGCGAGGTGCGACCACGTGTCGCCGGCACCAAATGAAAGCCCGCGGCCGACGACGGCCGCGACGGGCAGCGCTGCCAGCAGCGCGAATGCCGCCGCCAGCGTGGTCAGGGAGCGGCGGTTACCGAGCATGCCGCGCCGCGCCGCGCGTCATTCGAAAGCGGTACGCGGTGGGGGCTGCGGAGCGCATGCGGGCATTATAGGCGCGACCCGCAAGGTATAATCGCGACGGTCGCGCAGGCTCGCGCAAGTTGGATTCCCGCGCTTCACGCGCGCGACGACCCCTCATCCGTTGCCGATGCGCATCCTGATCTCCAATGACGACGGCTATTTCGCGCCGGGCATCGAAAGTCTCGCCGCGGCGTTGCGCGAGCACGCCGAGATCACGGTCGTCGCGCCGGAGCGCGACCGCAGCGGCGCGTCCAATTCGCTGACGCTCGACCGGCCGCTCTTCGTCCGCCGTGCGCCCAACGGGTTCCTGTTTGTCAACGGCACGCCGACCGATTGCGTGCACCTCGCCGTGACCGGACTGCTGGACGAACTGCCGGACATGGTGATCTCCGGCATCAACCTCGGCGCCAACATGGGCGACGACACGATCTACTCCGGCACCGTCGCCGCCGCGACCGAGGGCTTCCTGCTCGGTATCCCCTCCGTCGCGATCTCGCTCGCGTCCAAGACGGCCGCCCATTTCGAAACCGCGGCGCAGGTGGCAATCGACCTGGTGCGGCGCCACGAGCGCGCACCTGCCGGCGCCTGGCTGCTGAACGTCAATGTGCCGGACATCCCGCCGGCGCAGTTGAAGGGACTGCTGGTGACGCGGCTCGGACGCCGGCACAAGGCCGAGAGCATGATCCGCGCGCAGAATCCGCGCGGCGAGCCCGTCTACTGGGTCGGCGCGGCGGGCGAGGCCGCGGATGCCGGTGAAGGCACCGATTTTCACGCAATTGCGACCGACCGCGTATCGGTCACGCCGCTGCAGATCGACCTGACCAATCGCGAACTCATGCCCGGCGTGCACACGTGGCTCGCGCGCTGAACGTTCATTATCGGGTGTCACGCTGTCGTTTGGCGCTGAGGCCATGCAGATTGTCGTCCCCGCGCAGGGGGGGGGCGGTGGCGTGCATCCAACGTCGCCGGATTCCCGCGTCCGCGGGAACGACGCGAGTTTTGCGTCAGTCAGCGCAAGCAGCATGAGTTTGCGATAGGAGCGCGGGCGATGGGTACGCTCGGCGACGACCGGCAACGCGCGGGGATCGGCATGACGTCGCCGCGCACGCGCGCGCGGATGATCGAACGGCTGCGCGAGCAGGGCATCGGCGACGAGGTCGTGCTGGCGGCGATCAACGCGGTGCCGCGGCACATCTTCGTCGACGAGGCGCTGGCGATCCGCGCGTACGAGGACGTACCGCTGCCGATCGGCCTCGGCCAGACTATCTCGCAGCCATGGGTGGTCGCACGGATGACGGAGCTCGCGCGCAACGGCCGCGACCTCGACACCGTCCTCGAAGTCGGCACGGGCTGCGGCTACCAGACAGCAGTGCTGGCCAACCTCGCGCGCCATGTGTACAGCGTCGAGCGCATCGGCGCGCTCGTCTCCAAGGCGCGCCGCAACCTGCAGTCGCTCAAGCTGAAGAACGTGTCGCTGAAACACGGCGACGGCAGCCACGACCTGGGCGAAGCACTGGCCGTCGACGCGATCGTGGTGACCGCCGGGGCCACGCACGTGCCGACGTCGCTGCTGCGCTACCTGAAGCCGGGCGGGCGCATGGTGCTGCCGCTCGCGCAGCCCGGCGAGGAGCGTGGCCTGCAGCGGCTGACGGTGCTTGACCTGTCGCCGGTCGGCATCAAGGAGCAGACGCTCGATGCGGTAAGATTTGTGCCCCTGCTTTCGGGCCTGGCGTGAACGAACACCCTCTCCGCGCTGTCGATTCGTCGATGCATCCTTCATTACCTCTTCGGTCGCCACGCTGGCGCGGCATTCGCGATGGCGTGGCCATGCTGGTCGTCGTCGCCGTGCTCGCCGGCTGCGCGTCGCGCACGCGCGCGCCGGTCGAGGACCGCAGCGCGACGCCGGCCAGGCCCGGGACACCGCCCACCGCGGCGACTGCGCCCGGCACTGCGCTACCCGAGGCCGATGCCCGGGGCGCGACGTACACGGTCAAGCGCGGCGACACGCTCTACCAGATCGCGCTCGACACCGGCCTCGACTATCGCGAACTCGCCGCCTGGAACAACATCGAGAACGTCAACCTGATCCGCGTCGGACAGGTGCTGCGCCTGACGGCGCCCGGTGATACGTCCGCCAGCGTCAACGGTGTCGTCACCGCGCCACTCAAGTCGGTGCCGGCCGTCGTGGAGACCAGGCCGGGCGCACCGGCGGCGCCGGCCGCGGTCGCGCGCAACACCGAGAACTACAAGTCGTCGCCGAAGGCGCTGAAGGAACCGTATTCGGAGCAGGCGGTGCGCGACGTCACGCGGCTCGCGGCCGCGCCGCCCGAGCCGGTGGCCGCGCCTGCACCGCCCGTCGCTGCGCCGCCGAAGGCCGACATCAGGCCCGATACGCCACAGGTGGCTGGCGACGACGACGACAACAAGCTCGACTGGGTGTGGCCGGCGAAGGGCAAGGTGGTCGGCAATTTCTCCGAATCGGCCAACCTGAAGGGCATCGACATCGCGGGCACCGCGGGGCAGCCCGTGTTCGCGAGCGCCGGCGGCACCGTCGTCTACGCGGGCACCGGGTTGCGTGGCTACGGCAAGCTCATCATCGTCAAGCACAACAAGACTTACCTGTCCGCCTACGCGCACAATCGCGACATCCTGGTCAAGGAAGGCCAGACGGTCACCAAGGGACAGAAGATCGCGGAAATGGGCAACACCGACGCGAGCGAAGTAAAGCTGCACTTCGAGATCCGGCGCCTGGGCAAGCCGATGGATCCGGTGCGGTACCTGCCGCCCGCTTAAGCGCATGGCCACCGATCGGCGCGCTCCGGCCCAGGCGGCTCCCGCCGAGGACGATGCAGCGTTCGAGCCCGATCGCTTTTCCGCCGACCTGCCGCTCGAGGAGCCCGCCGCCGGGCTCTCCGGCGACCTCGTCACCGACGTCACGCAGCTCTACCTGAACGACGTCGGCCAGCACAAGCTGCTGACGCCGGCCGAGGAACTCGCCTGCGCACGGGCCGTGCGCGAGGGCGACTTCGCCGCGCGGCAGACGATGATCGAGCGCAACCTCAGGCTCGTCGTCAGCATCGCGCGCCACTACACGCACCGCGGCGTCGCGCTGCCGGACCTGATCGAAGAGGGCAACCTGGGCCTGATCCACGCGCTCGAGAAGTATGATCCCGAGCGCGGCTTCCGTTTCACCACCTATGCAACATGGTGGATCCGGCAGTCGATCGAGCGCGCGATCATGAACCAGTCGCGCACCATCCGCCTGCCGGCGCACGTGGTCAAGGAACTCAACATCGTGCTGCGCGCGCTGCGGCATCTGGAGACGCACGGCATCATCGGCGAAGGCCGCGACCCAACACTTGAAGACGTCGCCCACCTGCTCGGCAAGCCCGTCGAAAAAGTCCGCAAGGTGCTCGGCTACAACGAACACATCACCTCGCTCGACGCGCCGTTCGACAACGAAACCGGCCTGTCGATCGCCGACC
>JBDTNR010000183.1:0-6918 GCA_039933655.1 Betaproteobacteria bacterium
GCCAAGCTCTGCGCAAGCGTCTGGTCCATGCCCTGGATGCCTATCCCCAAGCGTCCGTGTGCGACCTTGCCGTGCGTCTTCAGCTGATCGGCGACCTTCATCGCGACATCGACGGGGATCGCGAACGACAATCCCATGTAGCCGCCCGACCGGCTGTAGATCTGCGAGTTGACGCCGACGACCTGGCCGGCGGCATTGAGCAGCGGGCCACCGGAGTTGCCGGGGTTCACGGCGACGTCGGTCTGGATGAACGGCACCATCTGCCCGTTCGGCAGCGCGCGATGCACGCCGCTGACGACACCCGCCGACACGCTGTTCTCGAAGCCGAACGGAGAGCCGATCGCGATCACCCATTCGCCGCGCTTCACCGCGGGCTTGACGGACATGTCGAGCGCCGGGAGGTTCTTCGCCTCGATCTTGATCAGCGCGATGTCGGTGCGCTTGTCGGTGCCGATGACCTTCGCGGTGAACTCGCGGCGGTCCGTCAGCTTGACGGTGACTTCGGACGCGCCGTCGACGACGTGGGCGTTGGTGACGATGAATCCGTCCGGACTCACGATGAAGCCCGAGCCCATGCCCTGCGCCGGCTGCTGCGGCATTTGCGGGCGCATGCCGGGACCGTTCGGGACGCCGCCGAAGCGCTTGAAGAATTCGTAGTAGGGGCTGTCCTCGTCGATGTCGTCGCTGTCGGCGCCGCCCTTGCCCTTGGCGTGGACGACGCTGATGTTGACGACGGCGACGCCGGTGCGCTCGACCAGCGCGGTGAAATCGGGGAGGTTGACGGCGGCGGCCGGCGCGACGACCTGCGTGGCGATGGCGGGCGGCTGCGTGGCTGCGAATGCGTTGGCGACGGGCGAGGAATCGACCTGGTTGTAGAACGTGGCCACGCCGCCGATCAAGCCGGCGGCGACGAGTGCGTAGGTGACTTTCGAAAGTTGCATCGTGCTCTCCCTTCAGGAGTTAAGGCCCGTCCGTGGGCCCACACGATGCAATGTAGGGACTGCCGCTTAACGCGACCTTAAGAAATCGCCTCCGCGATCGAAAATATCGCCGGCCTCAAAGTGGCGAGCACATCGCCACACCCTCCGCGCCATTGCCTTCGGGTATCCAGCCCTTGCCCCGCATCTGCGCGCGCGTGGCGAGGCTCGTCGTGTAGCGATGGTTGGGCGCGGCGCCCTGGCCGTTGTTGTACAGCCGGTAAACGGGCTGCGACCCCGCCGCGCAATCGCCGGCGGGGCCCGGCGCCAGCATGCCGAAGACGACGGCTTCGAACTGCCAGTTGGCGTTGCGCTTGACGATGCCGCATTCGTTGGCGTCGGGCGTGTAGAAATGCGAGCTCTTCGGCGTGAACGACGTGCTGAAGAAGCGGCAGACGTCGGCACTGCCAGCGGGCGCGTTCGCGTAGACGGCGAACGACTCTCCGGTGCGCATCCAGCCGGCGAACGTGCCGTTGTCGAGTTTCGCGATCTCGTCGGCGATGTGGGTGACGAAGTAGTGGTCGAACGCCGCGTGGTAGTACTCGACGGCGGTGGCCTTGACGCCGTTCTTCGGCAGCACCGTCCGGAAGCTCTCGACGATGCCCCGGTTGTTGAGCGAGAACGGCGCCGGCGCCACGGCGCCGACGCCGGCGCCGCGCTTGGCGAAGCCGTGCAGGCACAGGTCGTGGTCGTCGATGTCCTGCGCCTTCATCACGGCGAGGATGGCGTCGCGGGCCGTCACGAATGTGGGGTCGATAGGCGTCAGCTTGTAGCCGCCGACGAGATAGCGCTTCATCCGCTCCTGCGCGTCGGTGAACGACAGGCGACCGCTGTCATTCAACAGGTTGCTGTAGCACTCCCACAGCATCGCACCCCACACTTCGCCGGTGTTGTGCTCCTCGGCGTTGTCGGGACCGGCGAACAGCAGCGACGGCGCCGGCGCCGCCGGCAGCGGTTCGCCGTTGCCGATGTGCCTGAACGTCAGCGGATTCTTCGTCATGTCCCGCGTGTATGGATAGCGGCGGTCGCCGAAGTAGTACGCGTTGTTCAGGAGGTCCGGCGGAAAATCGGGACCGCCGAGCGGATAGGCGTTGCTGCTGTAGGTGCCGCCGTAGTTCGCGTTGTTCGGCAGCTGGCGATCGGCCTCCTTGACGAGCAGCAGCATCGCGTGGAAATCGGCATAGCCCTCGCCCATGCCGAACGCCTGGTTGGCGTTCAGGCCGTTGCTGTCGCCGACAAGCCGGTTGCTGATGTAGTGGCCCCATTCGTGCGCGACGACCAGCGCGTCGAGCGCGCCGTCGCGCGCCACGCCCGTCCTGCGTGCGATGCGCATCGTGACGGTGGCGCCGGGCTGCGCCTTGATCGCCGCGCCGTCGTCCAGCGAAATCGACAGCGCCGGGATCGCGATCGCCGGGTCGTCACCCGTCATGTTGATGACGCCGGGCGTCACGTTGTTGACGATCAACATGGCGACGGCGCCGGCCTGCTGGGCGTTCGCGGCCTTGACGACGAACGTGCAGCCGCCGCGGTCGATGACGGCAATCCTGCCCGCCACCGTGGCGGCATTGGTGAACGCCGTGCAGCCGTCGGTTGCGGAAGGACCCGTGGCATCGATCGCGTCCTGCGCGAGCACCAGCGTGTTGGTGAGGTCGAACGCCTGCGCGCCGAAATCGGCCGTGCCGGTGTCCCGGGTGCCGGCGACGGCGGCGGGCGCCGTGACCTTCGCCAGCGTGATCGCCGACGTCCACAGGAAGTTGTGCATCTCCGGCCGCTGGCCGTCGGCCGGCGTGATCATGTAGGCGTTGCCGACGTCCGAGTAGTCGTGTGCGATCGCGATGATGCTGTCGTTGGCGAGCCCGCCGCGCCCGAAGTTGGCGCCCTGCGCGTTTCCGGACGCCTCGTTGAAGCCAGCGTCGTAGTACCAGTCGTGGAAGTAGTTGATCAGGTAGAAGAGGTGGGTGACGGCGGCCATCACCTGCGTGCGGCTGGCGTTTGGCTCCTGCGTGAAGTCGTAGACGTAGTCGAACGTGTCGGGGCCGGTGGCGCAGGCGCGCATGTCGCCGTTCACCGGCAGCGCCGTATTGCATTCGTCGGTCGCGGCGGGACCGAAATACTCCGGCTCGACGACATCGGCGAAGGCGTCGACGTTGTTGCCGGTGGTCCTTGAGGCGCCGGGCGGCAGCCACGGATCGTTGCGGCTGAACGGCGCATTCTGCAGCGTGACGAGATTGGGCGTCACGAACGGCGGCTGGTAGCCGTTCGGCGTGCCGGTCGGATGCGGAAAGCCGCCGCGGCCGGCGGGGCCGGGATACGGCAGGAACGGCGGCGCGGGTTCGGCGAACACGCGATACGTGAAGGCGGCGTGCGACGCCTGATTGCGGCGGAACAGCAGCGTGCCGTCGGTTGCCGACACGACGTAGGCGTAGGCGGCGATACGACGCGGCGTGGCGGCGTCGCGCACCCGCACCTCGACGTAATACGCCGGCACCAGTTCGGCGCCGTTCCGGTACCAGACGCGCTTGGCGCGCGCGTCGCCCGCAAGTGTTGCGCCGTCGACGCCGGCCGTCCCCGGCGGCAGCGACAGCGCGACATAGTTGCCCGACGCCGGCACCGCGGTGAAGCGCAGCGCGGTGGCGGGTCCGAAGCCGAAATCGGCGAGCGCCGCGGTCGCCGCGAGTTCCGGACGCTGGACTGAGTCCGCCGCGCGCTTGCGCGTGCCCGCCGGCGCACCCGTGACGAAACCGCCGACGGCGACCAGTCTGCCGTCGCGGTCGAGCAGGACGTTCGCGTGCTCGCGGAAAACCTCGATGCCGTCGACCTGTCCGCGGAAGCGCACGATCGCGCCGCCGCGCGGCAGACGCTGCGTGTCGTGCACCGGCAACGCGGCGATTTCCGCCGCCGTCAGTCTGTAGACATCGGCGAGATCGGTCAGGTGCGCGCGCGCGGTCGCTTCGTCGTCGCCTGCCGCCTTGGCTGACGGTACGCGGCCGCGCCCGCGCAGCGCGGCCACGGCGTCGTCGCCCCAGAGGAACGTGGGCACGCCGAGCGCGGCGTCGACCGCCGCGACGTTCGCGCGCCTGGCCATGGGCGCCGATGTCGCCGCGGCCGAGGCATCGTGCGCGACGTCGAGCGGTCGCAGCGAGCGCGCCGCGGCCGGCGCGGATACCGTGGCGAGCGCCAGCAGGACGAGCGCCGCGACGCCCGCCTGATTCCGATTGCTGCTGTCGCGCCCGTGCATCGGCGAACCTTTCGTCATCGCATCAGGGCGGCGCGGTTACTGCGGCGCGCACATGCTGACGCCCAGCGTGCCGTTGCCCTCGGCAATCCAGCCCTTCGCCAGCATCTGCGTGCGTGTGGCGAGGCTCGTCGTGTAGCGGTGGTTCGGCGCCGCGCCCTGCCCGTTGTTGTAGAGCCGATAGACGGGCTGCGTGCCGGCGGCGCATGCGCCTTGCGCATCCGGCGTGGGAACGGCGAAGACGGCGCCCTCGAACTGCCAGTTGGGGTTCTGCCTGACCGTCGCGCACTCGCCGGCGTTCGCCGTGTAGAAGTGCGAACTCTTCGGCGTGAACGCCGTGCTGAAGAAGCGGCAGACGTCCGCGTTGTCGGCGCCGGCACCCGCATACACGTTGAAGGACTCGCCGGTCCGCGTCCAGCCGACGAACGTGCCGTTGTCGAGTTTCGCGATCTCGTCGGCGATGTTGGTGACGAAATAGTGGTCGAAGGCCGCGTGGTAGTACTCGATGACGGCGGTGGGTGTCACCGCATCGCCCGTCGCGCGGTAGCTCTCGGCGACGCCCTCGTTGTCGCCGGTATAGGAAGGCGGCGCGTACGCGCCGACGCCGGCGCCGCGCTTGGCGAAGCCCTGCATGCACAGGTCGCGGTCGGCTGGATCCTGCGCTTCCATGACGGCGAGCAGCGCATCGCGCGCGGCGATGATGTTGGGCTCGACCGGGGTCGCCTTGTAGGAGCCGACGAGGTAGCGCTTCATCCGGTCCTGCGCCTGCGCGAACGGGAGTCGCGCCGTGTCGTTCAGCAGGTTGCTGTAGCACTCCCACAGCAGCGATGCCCACACCTCCCCCGTGTTGTGCACTTCGGAGTTCAGCGAGCTGCTGCTGCGCGGCGACGGGACCGGCGATGCCGGCAGCGGGACGCTGTCGGCGATGTGCCTGAGCGTCAGCGGGTTCTTCGTCATGTCGCGCGAGTACGGATAGCGGCGGATGCCGAAGTAATACGCGTTGTTGAGCGCGTCGGGTGCGAAGTCGGGCCCGCCGAGCGGGTAGGGGGTTTCGGGATAGGCGCCGGAAAAGTCCGCGTTGCCTGGCAGCGAACGGTCGGCCTCCTTGACGAACAGCAGCAGCGCGTGGAAATCGGCCCAGCCTTCGCCCAGGCCGCCGGACTGCTGCGTGCCGAGTCCGTTGCCGTTGCCGATCAGCCGGTTGGAGATGTAGTGGCCCCATTCATGGGCGATCAGCGTGTTGTCGAGCGCGCCGTCGCGCTGGGCGGCGGCCTGCCGCGCCATTCGCAGCGTCACCGCCGCCGGCAGCGCGAGCTGCGCCGTGATGGCCGTGCCGTCGGCGAGCGACACCGATATCGCGGGGATCGTCACCGTCGCGTCGGTGCCGGCCATGCCGGGCGCGCCGGGTGCCACGTTGTTGAGGACCAGCACGCCGGCGGCGCCCGCGTTCTGCGCATTCTTCGCCTTGACGACGAACGTGCACACGCCGCGGTCGACGACAGCGATCCTGCCGGCGACCGCCGGGGCGTTGGTGAAGGCCGTGCAGCCGTCGGTCGACGTCGGGCCGTCGGGATTGACGGCGTCCAGCGCGACGACGAGATCGCCGGTCAGGTCGAAGGCCTGCGGACCGAAGTCCGCGGTGCCCGCCTGCTTGGCTCCGGCGACCGCCGCCGGGGATTGGACCATCGCGAGCGCGATCGAGCTCGACCACAGGAACATCCGCATCCGCGGACGCTGGCCATCGGCGGGCGTCGACATGTTGGCGTTGTTCGTGCCGTTCTTGTCCTGCGCCTCGGCGAAGATGCTGTCGCCACCCAGGCCGCCGCGGCCGAAATTGCTGGTCTGCGCATTGCCCGCCGCCTCGTCGAAGCCGGCGTCGTAAAACCAGTCGTGCAGGTAGTTGTTCATGTAGAACAGGTTCGTCACCGCCGCGGCGACCTGCGACCGCGTCGCATTCGGCGTGCTCGCGAAGTTGTACACATGGTCGAACGTGCCGGGCGACGTCACGCAAGCGCGCAGGTCGCCGTCCACCGGCAGTGCGAGATTGCATTCATCGGTGGCCGGCGTGCCGTAGTTGTCGGGGTCGAGCATGTTGATGAAGGCGTCGACGTTGTTGCCGACGGTGCGGTTGGCAAGCGGCGCGAGCCACGGGTCGTTCCTGCTGAACGGCGCACTGCCGAGGGTGACAAGGTTGCCGGGCGCGAGCGGCGGCTGGTAGCCGTCAGGCGTTCCGGTCGGATGCGGAAACCCGGCGCGTCCGCCCGGTCCGGGCAACGGCAGAAAAGGGGGGGTGGGCTCCGCGTGGACGCGGTAGGTGAATGCGTCCACCGTCTGGTTGTGGCGGTACAGCACGGTGCCGTCGGCGGCCGCGATGACGTAAGCGTAATAGTCGACGTCGTGCGGCGCGTGGCCGTCGCGCACCTGCACCTCGACGTAGTACGCGGGGACGAGCTGCGTGGGCAGCCGGAACCACACAGGCTTGACGCGCGCCGTTTGCGAGAGCGACGAGCCGTCCGCGCTCAGCGCACCGGCCGGCAGCGTGTAGTGCGTGTAGCCGCCTTCTTCGCGCGCGCGAAGAAGGCGCTGCGCGACACCCGCGTCGAATCCGAAATCGGCCAGCGCGCCGGCCAGCGCGCCGGCCAGCGCCTGCTCAGGGTCGGCCGTGAAGACGGCGGCGCTCTTGCGCTGCCCGTCCGGCGCACCCAT
>JBDTNR010000184.1:0-6911 GCA_039933655.1 Betaproteobacteria bacterium
TCGGCTTCATCCACGGCGTGATGAACACCGACAACATGACGATATCGGGCGAGACGATCGACTACGGGCCCTGCGCCTTCATCGAGGCCTACGATCCCGCCACGGTGTTCAGCTCCATCGACCACCAGGGTCGTTATGCATTCGGCAACCAGCCCGACATCGCGCGGTGGAACCTGGCACGACTGGCCGAGACGCTGCTGCCCCTGCTGTCCGACGATAACGAACAGGCGGTGGCGATGGCCACCGAGGTCATCGACGCATTCCCGGCGCAGTACCGCCGCCATCTGCTGCGCGGTCAGCGCGCCAAGCTCGGGCTGCGTCGAGCCAAGCCGGAAGACGACCCCGCCGATGCCGCGCTGGTCGAAGACTGGCTGGCGCTGCTGCATGCCGGGAGCGTGGATTTCACGCTCGGGTGGCGGCGGCTGGCCGACGCCGCTGCCGGCGACGAAGCGCCGCTGCGCGCGCTGTTCGCCGACGCGCACGCGCCCGATGCCTGGCTTGCGCGCTGGCATGAACGCTGCGCCAGCGAGGACCACGGAGAGGCAATGACCGCCAGCCAGCGCGCCCACGCGATGCGCAGCGTCAATCCCTACGTGATCGCGCGCAACCATCGCGTGGAAGAGGCGTTGGCGGCCGCGTCCGGGGAGGGCGACCTCGCGCCCTTCGAACGGTTGCTCGATGCCCTCAGGCGGCCGTACGACGAGGAGGGCGACCTCGCCCCCTACGCCGAGCCGGCGCCGGCGGCCGCGACCGCGTGCTATCGCACGTTCTGCGGCACTTGATCGCGGCGCGGCGCAACCGCGCTTCGGTCAGTACACCTGACGCGTGATATGGCGGCTGGCGGCGACGCCGTCGATCGAATAGCTCATCGTGCCGGAGACGGCGTCGGCGAAGTCAAAGGTCACGTCGCCCACTCGGGTGGCCGGATTGACGGGCTTCCAGTCCGCGGTCAGCGGTGCGCCGCCGGTGACCCTGTAGAGATCGCCGGTGCAGCCTGCGCCGCTGACGGGGCAGTTGGTGGCGACATACCAGACCGGGTTGCCGGCCGCGTCGTACGCGTACCAGGCAGCGAAGATCGTGCCGAATTGCTGCGTCAGCGAAACGCCCCAGCCTGATTCGTTCCTGTTCCACCAGAGATCGGTGTAGTCGACGGTCGGCTGGACCGTGCCTGTTGCAAACACTTGCCGGGTGATGGCTTTGAATCCGGCCACCTCGTCGATCGTGAAACTGAAGGTGCCGGCATTCGCGTCGGCGAACCAGAGCGTTCCCGTCCCCACCTTGGTCAGCACCTTGCCCGCGCCATCCCACAGCGTCGTCGGCGCAGTGCCGCCGTTCACCCGGTAGATATCGCCGGTGCAGCCGGTCGCCGTCACCGGACAGTTGGTGATCGCGTACCAGATCGGCTGGCCCGCGGCGTCATAGGAGTAGATCGCAACGAAAATGAGGTCGCCATGCTGCGTGAGACTCATCCCCCAGCCGGATTCGTTCGCGTTCCACCACAAGCCCTGGTAGTTCGCCGACACCGCCGTCGCCGCGCTGACAAGCACCAGATTCGACTTCTGGACGGCGGCGCCGAGGGTGCCGATGATCGGCAGCGCATCGAACGGTGAACCCGCGTTCACCCGCGAGAGCGCGGCGATCGCATCGGCGACCGCCATGCTGCCGGGGGACACCTCGCCAAACACCGTGAAACCACCATTCTGATTGTCCAGGTTGGCACCGTTGTCGGCCAGGTTGATGAACCACTGCGAGGTCGCGCTATTGGGGTTTCCGCCCAGCTTGGCCATGGCGACCGTGCCGCGCCGGTTCGAGCGGCTGCTGCTGAATTCATTGACCACGGGTGATTTCGCCGGCACCGCGACCACGTTGCCCGTCGCGTCCTCCCACACGAAACCGCCGCCCTGGATGATGAAGCCCGGCACACTGCGATGGATGAACGAGTTCCGATACGCGCCGCCGTTCACATAGGCCAGGAAATTGGCCACGGTTTGCGGCGCGGCGGTGTCATGGAGGACGATGTCGATGGCACCGAGGGAGGTCAGCAACCTGACCGTCGTGGCGCGGGCTGCGACCGGCAGCGCGAGGATGAACAACAACGCGAGCGTGGCGAACATGCCACGATGGAATCGAACTGACGACATTGATACCTCGATGGGCCCGCCGAGCCTCGCGGCTGGCAGCAGTGAATTTCGGGGCCGCCATTGTAATACGGCATGCGCATCGCTGCGCCCGCCGGCCCCGGGGTCGAATCACTGCCCCATCAACGCCCAGGTCCTGTTCCAACGGCTCGATCGCGGCTGACCGCGGAGGGCCCGTCGCGACGCGGCCCGTCGCGGGCTGCCGGCCCGCGCCCATGGAACACACGGCCGGCCCGCACTTCGGTCATGCGGGCAGTGCGCGAAAGCCGGCCCGAGGTGCCTCATCGTGCATGTCACAGCGGACTGCACATCCCGACGCCGATATCGGCCCCTTCGGCGATGTATCCGGCAGCCAGCATGCGCTCGCGCGTGTCGGGGTCGGTCGCGAAGCGGTGGTTGGGTGCGCCGCCCTGCCCATTGTTGCAGAGACGATAGATGGGCCTGACGCTGGAGCGGAATTCGTAGAGTGTGACGACGACGCGATCGCCGGTGTTGCGCGGAAGCCTGGAGAGCATTTTCGTCGAGGCTCCGCCGTCGGCTACCGGCGGCTCGTAATTCGGCGGTACGCCAACGTCGGCGGTTGCCGTAAGTGCCAGCAGCAGGACTGATACACACACGCTGCGGATGGCGTTCTGCGAACGCATGGCGGTCTCCTGGACAAAGGCCGTGTCGCGGATGGCGCCACTGCCCGTTACTGTCGAATAGACGATTCGCTGGCCAGACCGGACATCGTGAAAAAACATTGCTTCGCGCGGGAGAAGAACACCGTGAAGTCAACCGCGCGCGGCATACTCCCCGGCACGCGGCACGTCGAATCCGCTCGGCTGCCGCTGGAACCGCGGCCGCATCCACCGCCGCGTCAACGAATTGCAGAGGCCACCATGTCGACCGTTATCCGCAAACTGCTGCTCCGCGCCATCGCATTGACGAGCCTTCCCGTGCTGCTCGTCGCCGGCTACTGCGGGGCCGCCTCCGCGCAGAAGGCAAAGCCCGAAGACACGCTGAAATCGGCCACGGACACCGCCAAGAAGATCCAGGCCACAACTGGCGCCAAGCCCGCGGCGGAGCGGGTCCCCACGGGCGACCCGTGCACCATCGTCTCGATCTCCGACGTGCAGAAAGTATTTCCGGGGACGAAGGTCGCCGAGCGCAGTCGACGCCTTGAGCAATACGGGATCACCGAATGCGCGTGGAAGAGCGCCGATGGCCGCATCGTGCTCGGCGTGCAGGAGTCCTATTCCAGCGGGACCGCCAAAAACGATGCCGAAGGGATGGCAATCGGCTTCATCGACCCGTTGAAAGCACAGGCGGGGCGCAACGTCCGCTATGAAACCTTCACGACGCTCGGCGTGCAGGCGACGGCCTTCGTCGAAACCGCAGATCCGCAACGCTTCATCCTGGGCGACGGCGCGATGCTCGCGTTGCGCCAGGGCGACCATACGGTCTCGCTCTTGTCGGGCGAATTGCCGCGGCGTGATCGCGCCGCGGCATTGAAGGCCCTCGAAGACATGGGCAAGGTGGCGGCGAAGCGTCTGCAGTAGGAAGGCGGCCCGCGCGCCGGACTTCCCCGACCCGCGTCAACGCTGCGGGATCACTGCGGGCTGCACATCCCGACGCCGATCCCGGCGCCTTCCGGCACATAGCCGCGGGCGAGCATCTGCGTGCGGATAGTCGGGCTGGTCGTGAAGCGGTGGTTGGGGGCGCCGCCCTGCCCGTTGTTGTACAGGCGATACACGGGCAACTGGCCGGACGGACAGCTGCCGCTGGCCGACGGCAGCACCGTGTAGAAGACGTCGGCCTCGAATTGCCAATCGTTGTTGGCGAGCGTTCCCTCGCAGCCAAACCCGCGCGGCGCATAGAAATGGGAGCTCTTCGGCGCAAAGGCCGTGGTGAAGAAGCGGCACACTGCCACCAGGCCAGGGGTGGCGTCGCGGTAGACATTGAACTGCTGTCCGGTTCGCGTCCAGCCGACGAAAAGGCCCGCGTCCAGCTTGAGGATCTCGTCCGGCAGCAGCGAAACGAAGTAGTGGCCGAACGACGCATTGAAGAATTCGATCACCGTGGCGGTCGCCGGCGCACCCGCCACGAACTCGACGGCACCCACGTCGCAGGCGAGTCCCGACGGGCGCGTCACGCCGCGCTGGTCGGTCGCGGGACAGCCCACGCCGGTGCCGTTGTCGATGACGGGATTACCGGCGAGTGGCAGCTGGGTCAGCGTGAAGCCGTCGTTGAACGCGATCGCCTCGAACTGCATGGCGCGGCTGTCGCGCCCGACCCCGAAGCCGCAGCTGTCGTCGCTGGACAGGCTGAACGTGGCACCCGCCACCGGGGCCTTGCAGTTCAGGCTTCCCGGATTGGCGAGTACGGTGTTCTTGAGCGTTAGCGTGCCGCCGGTCCGCGTCAGCACGCCCCCGGCGCTATCCGCGATATTGTCGAGGATCGAGACATTGGTCAGCGTCGCCGATCCATTCACGAGGTGGAGCGTGCCCCCGGCTGCGTCCGACCGATTGACGTTCAGCGTCACATTGGTCAGCGTGATCGCGCCGATGTAATTCGCGACGCCAGCTCCGGTTGTCGCGCGGTTGCCGGTGATCGAGACGTTCGTCATCGTCACGGTACCGCCTAAGTCGTGCAGCAACCCGCCACCGCTTTCGGTGACACGCAGGCCATTGGCGTCGAAACCGTTGCCGGCGATGTTCGACTGGTTCACCGCCAGGCTGCCGCCGGTGTGGGCGATGGCGGCGCCACCCAGCGCGACGTTCAGGACCAGTGCGCTGCGCGACAGCGTCGCGGAGCCGCCGAACGTGGACAGGGCCCCGCCCAGCACATGGGCCTTGTTCTGCGCGAACGTGCTGTCGGCAACCGCAAGCGTGCCCGCGCTGCGAATGCCGCCACCCTGGCCGATGTTCACGGTCGTCTCGTTCATCCTCACCTGCGTCGTTGCGACAGTGGCGATCGCGCCGGCGGCGACATAGATGCCGCCCCCGTTCGCGCCAAGGTTGCCGACGACGTCGGAGCCGGTGATCGTGAGCGTGCCGCCGTCGGTATAGATGCCGCCACCGAATTGCGCCGCCGTATTGCCCGACACCACCACGTTCGCAAGCGTCGCCTCGCCGTGATTCGTCAGCGCGCCGCCATGCACGGTGGACGTGTTGACTTCGAGGCGACTGTCGACCACCGTCAGCGTGCCGAAGTTCTCGATCGCGCCAAAGGCACCCAGTCCGCGGGTGATCGTGATGGCGGAGAGCTTGAGCGCAGCGTTGGTGGATACCTGGAAAAGCCCCGCAGTGTTGCCGCCGCTCAACGTGACGAGGCCACCGCCTGCGATTTCCGTCGGCGTCGCCACGCCCTTGTAGGCGCCGAGGACGATCGCATGGGGCGCCGCGCCACAGTTGAAGGTGATGATCCCGCCACCCGAGGACTGCGCCTTGAAGAAGATGGCGTCGAACGCGGCTTCCGTGCAACTGGCGGCCGTGCCGGTACCCACGACGCCGCCCGCGCCGTACGCCATGGGGGCTTGAACGAATCCGGCGACGAATGCGAGGCGTGCGATGGCGACGATGGCATTGCGCATGGAAACCTCCGTTCGCGCCGATGGTACGTGATCCGCGGAGCGGGAACCGGAAACCGCCGGAATTTCCGAGGTCGACGCGAGCGCGCCTGCCGGCGCGCTTTGCCATGCGGGATCCAGCGCGCCGTCGTGCGCCAGAGCCCATGGGTGGCACATGCGTTCGCCGGACCCGTTCGAGATTTTGGCGCCTCGCGGGTTAACATTCGCCAGTCCCTGGACCCGCCGCAATGCCATGACCCCCGCCCATAAAGGCAGAATCCTCGCCGAGGCACTCCCGTACATCCGGGCGTTCCACGGCCGGACGCTGGTGATCCGCTTCGGCGGCCATGCGATGGCCGACCCCGCGCTCAAGGCCGGTTTCGCGCGCGACGTGGCGCTATTGAGCCTCGTCGGCATGAAGCCCATCGTCGTGCACGGCGGCGGCTGGCGCATCGACGAGCTGATGCAGCAGATGGGCATCGAGAGCCGGCAGTATCGCGGCCTGCGCATCACCGACGAGCGTGCGCTGAACGTGGTCGAACTGGCGCTCTCCGAGCTCAACCAGGAAATGACCTCGCTCATCAATCGACACGGCGGACGCGCCGTCGGTCTCGACGGCCAGGACGGCCGCTTCATCCACGCGCGCCCGATGGCGTCCCCCGCCGACGACCCCGACGCGCCCGACCTGGGGTTCGTCGGCGACGTGGAAGGCATCGACACGTCGCTGATCGAACTCCTGCAATCGCGCAATTTCGTTCCCGTGGTGATGCCGATCGGCGTCGCCGCGGACGGTACGACCTACCACATCAATTCCGATCTCCTCGCGGGGCGGCTCGCGCGCGCACTGGAGGCCGAGAAGCTCGTCCTGATGACGAACATCGAGGGCGTTCACGGCCGCGACGGCAAGCTCGCGCACATCCTGACCGCGAGCGAGGCCGACGCACTGCTGCGCGACCAGGTCATACGCGACGGCATGGTGCCGCGCGTGACCGCCGCGCTGCGCGCGGTGCGCGAAGGCGTGCGTTCCGTGCACATCATCGACGGCGGCGTGCCCAGCGCGCTGCTGCTCGAAGTGCTGACCGCCGAAGGCGTGGGAACCGCGGTCCGCGCGGACGCCGGCCCACATTTCTTCGATGCCAGCCGTGCGTACCTGCTGACGAAGTAGGGTAGGGGTCAGAGCTGTAACCATCGGCTGCGTAGGGGTCAGAGCTGTAACCATCGGC
>JBDTNR010000185.1:0-6901 GCA_039933655.1 Betaproteobacteria bacterium
GCAAGGAAGTGATCGACTACAAGCTGTCCCCGTTCGGCCGCCACACGTTCTACGGCGTCGATATCAAGGAATAGTCGTCCGGCAAGCCTTTGAGGAACCCCGCGCGCCCCATCGGGCCCGCGGGGTTTTTCTTGTGTCGCAGGCGGGCGACACCATGGCAGACCGGCGCACGACGGCAAGGCGGCCGAGGCAAGTCGCGTTGACGCGCGAGAGGCGATTGGGCATGATCGGCCCGCGCCTGCAGCGGTCTTCCGCCCGGCGCCACCTTTTTGTCCTTTCGTGCTCGCTTTCATTCTCCGCCGTGTCCTGCAGTCCGCGCTTGTCATGGCGGTCGTGGCGTTCATCGCGTTCGGCCTCTTCAACTTCACCGGCGATCCCGTCGCCTTCATGGTCGGCCAGGACGCGACGATGCAGGATCGCCAGCGGCTGCGCGCGGAACTCGGGATCGATCAGCCGTTCTACGTCCAGTTCGCGCGCTTCCTGGGCAACGCGGTACGCGGCGACTTCGGCCTGTCGCTGCGGCAGGCGCGGCCGGTGGCCGTGCTGCTGAAGGAGCGGCTGCCGGCGACACTCGAGCTGTCGGGCTCGGCGGCGCTGCTCGCGCTGTTCGTCGGCATTCCGCTCGGCGTCTACACGGCGCTGCGCCGAAAGAGCTGGCTCGCGCACTTCCTGCTGGCGGTGTCGCTGATTGGCGTCAGCCTGCCTTCGTTCCTCATCGGCATCCTGCTGATCCTCGTGTTCGCCGTCCAGCTGGGCTGGCTGCCGTCGTTCGGCCGCGGCGACACCGTGGCACTCGGCTGGTGGACGACCGGCTTCCTGACGACCAGCGGGCTGAAGGCACTGATCCTGCCGACGATCACGCTGTCGTTGATCCAGCTGACCCTGATCATGCGGCTCGTCCGTTCGGAAATGCTCGAAGTGCTGCGCACCGACTACATCAAGTTCGCGCGGGCCCGCGGCCTGACCGATCGCGCGATCCACTTCGGCCACGCGCTGAAGAACACGCTGGTGCCGGTCATCACGATCGTCGGGCTGCAACTCGGCGCCATCATCGCGTTCGCCATCGTCACCGAGACCGTGTTCCAGTGGCCCGGCATGGGCCTGCTGTTCATCCAGTCCGTCTATTTCGCCGACATCCCGGTGATGGCGGCGTACCTGTGCTTCATCGCGCTCGTTTTCGTGCTGCTGAATCTCGTCGTCGACCTCCTGTACTACGTCGTCGACCCGCGGCTGCGCATCGAGCGCACGGCGATGGCGCATTGAGCCAATGCAGGTCCGCGATGAGACGCCTGGACGCCGGGAAATGCGCACGCGGGAAATTGCGTCGGTGCCGGCGCCTCTGCGCCTCCTTGTGAAAGTCTTGCAGTCCCCATGAAACCTTCCGACTACATCGCGCGCTGGCACGACGAGTTCACCGTCATCCGGCGCGACCTGCACGCGCATCCGGAATTGGGCTTCGAGGAGCACCGAACGGCGCGCGTCGTGCAGGAGCGGTTGGCAGCACTCGGCATCGAGCACCACACCGGCATCGGCAAGACGGGCATCGTCGCCGTGATCCCCGGTTCGGCCACCGGCAGCGGCCGCAGTGTCGCCTTGCGCGCCGACATGGACGCGCTGCCGATGCAGGAGGAGAACGACTTCGCGCACAAGTCGCGCTACGAGGGCCGCATGCACGGCTGCGGCCACGACGGGCACACGACGATGCTGCTGGCGGCGGCGAAGTACCTGCACGAGACGAAGCGATTCGATGGCACGGCCTACCTCATCTTCCAGCCCGGCGAGGAAGGCTACGCCGGTGCCAAGGCGATGATCGCCGACGGGCTCTTCGAACGCTTTCCGGCAGAGCAGGTCTACGCGCTGCACAACTGGCCGGGCCTGCCGCCTGGCCGCATCGGCATCACGCCCGGGCCCGCGATGGCCGCGGCGGACCGTATCGAGATCACGATCGACGGCAAGGGCGGGCACGGCGCGCATCCGCATGCGGCGATCGACCCGGTGCTGGTCGCCGGCCACATCATCACGGCCGCGCAGTCGATCGTCAGCCGCAACGTGAGCCCGATCGACACGGCCGTCGTCAGCCTGTGCGCGATGCACGCCGGTCACCCGGGCGCGATGAGCGTGATCCCGTCGCACGCGAAGCTGATCGGCACCGTCCGCACGTTCCGTCCGGCCACGCAGGACATGATTGAACGGCGGTTGACCGAACTCGTGCAGTCGATCGCCGCGGCGTTCGGAGCCAGGGCGACGTTGCGTTACGAGCGCGTTTATCCGGCGACGATCAACCACGACCGCGAGGCGATGTTCGCCGCCGACGTCGCCGAAGCGCTGGTAGGTCGCGAGAACGTCGTCCGTAATCTCGATCCGTCGATGGGCGCGGAGGATTTCTCGTTCATGCTGCAGGCGAAGCCCGGCGCATTCGCGCGCCTGGGACAGGGCGGCGCGGACGGCGGCTGCTTCCTGCACAACAGCACCTACGATTTCAACGATGCCGTGATTCCCCTCGGCGCCGGTTATCTGGCCGCGCTGGCCGAGGCGGCGATGCCGCTGCGTGCTTGAAGCAGCGGCAGCCACGAAGGGCGAAAGCTTGAACTGCGACGAACACCGGGCGCCCGGAACAAGCCGGGCCGAAAGCGTTTGGCAACCGTTGGCCGTACGCGGCAGATTGCTTGCCGGCGTTGTTTCCGGGTCCTCCCGCTCTCGATGAAACCTCTTCGCCAATCCAGAACAAACATGGCCGAGTTCGATCCCATTCCGCACTTCGCCGCGACGTATGCCGAGGCGCGCGACAAGTTCCAGTCTGCGGCCCGCGACCGGGGCCTGGCGGTCGAGAACCACGTACATCCGGTGGCTCGGGGCGCGCAAGGCGAAGCGCTGTCCGTCGACGTCGCCGTGCTCGGCGTCGCCGACTCGCGCCGGATGCTGCTGCTGACGTCGGCCACGCACGGCGTCGAGGGCTTCTGCGGCTCCGGCTGCCAGGTGGCGCTGTTGCGCGACGACGCGTTGGTGGCGGACGTGCTGGCCGCAAGCGTACGGGTGGTCTTCCTCCACGCACTGAACCCGTTCGGCTTTTCGCACTTGCGGCGGACCAACGAGGACAATGTCGACCTGAACCGCAACTTCCGCGACTTCGCGGCGCTGCCGCCGCCCAACCAGGCGTATGCCGCCGTGCACGGATTCATCGTGCCGGAAACGTGGCCGCCGTCGCCCGCCAACGAGGCGCGGCTCGCCGCCTATGCGGCGACCCATGGCGTGCGTGCGTTGCAGGCGGCCGTGAGCGGCGGCCAGTGCGAATTTCCCGACGGCCTTTTCTATGGCGGCGTACGACCGGCATGGAGCAATCGCGTGTTGCGCGACGTGTTGCGCGCACATTGCGCCGGCGCGTCGGCGCTCGGGTGGATCGACTTCCACACCGGCTTAGGGCCGCGCGGCCACGGTGAGAAGATTTTCGCCGGCCGCGCAGTGGACGCCGATGTGGCGCGGGCGAGGGCGTGGTGGGGCGACGACGTGACGTCGTTCCACGACGGCTCGTCGACGTCGGCGCCGCTGACCGGCGTTAACTACAACGCCGTCTACGACGAGTGCCCGCACGTGGCGTACGCCGGCATCGCGCTCGAATACGGCACACTGCCGTTCGACGGCGTGCTTAAGGGCCTGCGCGGCGACCAGTGGCTCGCCAACCACGACGACGCGCCGGCCGCCGTGCGCGCGTCGATCAAGCGCGCGATTCGCGAAGCGTTCTACCAGGATGCCGACGACTGGAAGCTCGCCGTCCACGCGCAGGCGCTGCGCGAAGTGTGCAGCGCGCTCGCGGGACTGGCCGGTGCCAGCGTGACGCAATGAACGACGCCGCCGCGCCGTTGCCAGCGTCGCCTTCGGTCCGTGCGCGGCTGGCCTCCGCGTGGGACGGCGACGTCGCCTGGAGTTTCCGGCAGTCGCCGGTGGCGATGGCGTCGCTGGCGGTATTCGCCGCCTGCGTCCTCGGCGCGCTGTTCGCGAACTGGATCGCCCCGCACAATCCGTTCGACCTGCGGACACTGAACCTGTCGGACTCGCGGCTGCCGCCGTTCTGGATCGAGGGCGGAAAGGCGATGTACGCGCTGGGCACCGACGACCAGGGCCGCGACGTGCTGTCGGCGATTATGTACGGCGCGCGCATTTCGCTGCTCGTGGAACTGGCGTCCGTCGCGTTCGCGCTGGTGCTCGGCGTGTCGCTCGGACTGCTGGCCGGCTACGTGGGCGGCAAGGTCGACGCGTTCATCATGCGGGTGGCCGACGTCCAGTTGTCGTTTCCCGCAATCCTGATCGCGCTGCTGATCGACGGCGTCGCCCGCGTCGCGCTGCCGCGCGGCGCGCACGACCAGCTGGCGATCTACGTGCTGGTGCTGGCGATCGGCCTGTCCAACTGGGTGCAGTACGCGCGCACGGTCCGCGGCTCCACGATGGTGGAAAGGAGCAAGGAATACGTGCAGGCGGCGCGCGTGATCGGCGTGCCGCCCTTCGGCATCATGTCCCGCCACCTGCTGCCCAACGTGATGGGTCCGGTGCTCGTGCTGGCGACGATCAACATTGCCACGGCGATCCTGACCGAGGCGACACTGTCGTTCCTGGGCGTCGGCGTGCCGGCGACCGAGCCGTCGCTGGGCACGCTGATCAGGATCGGCAACGAGTTTCTGTTCTCCGGTGAGTGGTGGATTACCATCTTCCCCGGGGCGGCGCTTGTCGTCATGGTGCTGTCGATCAACCTGCTCGGCGACTGGCTGCGCGACGCGCTGAATCCGCGGCTGCGCTGACGACGGAATTTTCAGGTGGCCCGCGCGGTTTGCGGGAGAATGCGACGAAGGCAGGCGGCAGGCGCGCAATAACGCCCATCGCTCAAAGGGAAACGCGGATCCCAAGGTTCCGCACAAATGTCGTTAACGAGGAGTTTCAACATGCGCAAGTTGCTGTTTCTGACGGTGCCGGCACTGCTGGCCCCGACCTTTCTCGCCGGTTGCCAGACATGGGGTCCGACGTGGAGCGAGCTCACGGGCGCGCGCTATAACGTGACCATCACCAACCGGCGGCCGGCGTTCATCGACCGCGTCGACGACCAGGGCGCGTTTCCGAACCCCAACCTGATCCGGGTCGAGCCGGGCGAGCACCGGCTGGTCGTCCAGGGTCCGGCGCCGGGCTGGACCGGCGGACCTCCGCTGCACGTGATGATGCTGAAGGTCGAGCCGTGCAAGCGCTACTACATCAACGCGCAGTTCGAGAATGCGATCATGCAGACCTGGACGCCCGTCGTCGACTACGTCGAACCGATCGGCGACTGCCTCGTCCCCGGCGCCGCGGCCAAGTGAGTGTCCGATGATGGCCGCTCGCGCATGACGGCGCCGGTCGAGCCGCTGCTGGACGTCCGGGGACTGCGCGTCGAGTTCCCCACGCGGCGCGGCACGCTGACGGCCGTCCACGACGTGTCGTTCACCATCGCGCCCGGTGAGGTCCTGGGCATCGTGGGGGAGTCGGGGGCGGGCAAGTCGCTCACCGGCGCGGCGATCATCGGCCTCATCGACCCGCCCGGACGCATCGCGGCAGGGGAAATCCGGCTCGCGGGCCGGCGCATCGACAACCTGCCGTACGAGGTGATGCGCACGGTGCGTGGACGCGAGATCGGCGCCGTGTTCCAGGATCCGCTGACGTCGCTCAATCCGCTGTACACGGTCGGCCGCCAGTTGACGGAAACGATTCGCACGCACCTGCCAATGAGCGAATCGGAGGCGCGCAAGCGAGCGGTAAGCCTGCTCGAGGAAGTCGGCATTCCGGCGGCCGCGCGCCGCATCGATCACTATCCGCACCAGTTTTCCGGCGGCATGCGGCAACGGGTGGTGATCGCGCTCGCGCTGTGCGCCAAGCCGCGCCTCATCGTCGCCGACGAACCGACGACCGCGCTGGACGTCTCGATCCAGGCGCAGATCATCCAGTTGCTGAAACGGCTGTGCCGCGACCACGACACCGCGGTGATGCTCGTCACCCACGACATGGGCGTCATCGCCGAGACCGCCGACCGCGTCGCCGTCATGTACGCCGGCCGCATCGTCGAGATCGGTCCCGTCGCCGACGTCATTCATCGGCCGCAGCATCCGTATTCGGTCGGGCTGATGGGCTCGATCCCATCGATTGTCGACGAACGCCCCCGTCTGACGCAGATTGACGGCTCGATGCCGCGGCTGACCGCCATTCCATCGGGCTGCGCGTTCCATCCGCGCTGTCCGCAGGTCTTCGAGCGCTGCCGCCACGAGCGCCCGGAACTGATGCCGGCCGGCGCGACCGATGCGGCGTGCTGGTTGCGTGTGGACGGCGCGGCCAAGCCCCAGGTCGGTGCGGCGGTCGCGTGAAGGCCGGGCGAGTGGACCTGGACCTCCAGGCGCGCGCAGCGCACCAAGCGCGCTGCAAGTTCGCAGTGCCACGGCGCCACTATCGGTGACCACTGACCTCCTGCGCCTGCAAGGCGTCGCCCGCTACTTCGACGTGTCGCCACCGTGGCTGAACCGCGTGCTTGAGCGGCGGGGCCGCGTCACCCTCAAGGCCGTCGACGGCATCGACCTCGCGATCGTTCGCGGCGAGACACTCGGCCTCGTCGGCGAGTCCGGTTGCGGCAAGTCGACCGTTGCGCGCGTCATCGTCGGGCTGTACGCGCCGACGCGCGGCACCGTCACCTACGACGGCGTGCCGATCGCCGGCGAAGGTGCCACGACCGACGCCGCCGCGCAGCGCCGCGCGCGTCGCGGCATGCAGATGATCTTCCAGGACCCGTATGCCAGCCTCAATCCGCGCTGGCGCGTGGCCGACATCGTGTCCGAGCCGATCCGGCGCCATGCGCCGGAGACCTCGCGCGCCGAGCTCGCCGCGCGAGTCGGCGCGC
>JBDTNR010000186.1:0-6881 GCA_039933655.1 Betaproteobacteria bacterium
TGAACACCGACGGGCCCGCGATGAGCTTGCGCACCTCGTGCTGGCTCTTGCCGCAGAACGAGCAGTACAACAGCTTATCGCCGGAAGATTTTTCGGGCATTCAACGACCTGTGAAAGGAACCTGTTGGAAAATCTCAGTTTACTCTACGCGTCCGGCACCCGGTTCTGCAAGACCTTGTCGATAATCCCGTATTCCAGGGCCTCTTCCGCCCACAGGAAACGGTCACGATCATGGTCCAGCTCGACCTGCTCCGGCGTTCGGCCCGTGAAGCGGGCCATCAGGGTGATGAAACGGCGCTTCAGGCCAATCGCGTATTGCGCGTGCCGCTCGATGTCCGAGACCTGGCCCTGGAACCCGCCGGACGGCTGGTGGATCATGACCGTCGAATTCGGCAGCGCGAACCGCTTGCCCTTGGCCCCCGCGGCCAGCAGGAAGGCGCCCATGCTCGCCGCCATGCCGACGCAGAGCGTCGACACGTCCGGCTTGATGAACTGCATCGTGTCGTAGATCGCCATACCCGCCGACACGCCGCCGCCGGGCGAGTTGATGTAGAAGTGGATGTCCTTGTCCGGATTCTCGGACTCGAGGAACAGCATCTGCGCGACGATCAGGTTGGCAGTGTTGTCGTTCACCGGGCCGACGAGGAACACGACGCGTTCCTTCAGCAGGCGCGAATAGATGTCGTACGCACGCTCGCCGCGTCCGCTTTGCTCGATGACCATCGGCACGAGGCCGAGGGCGGTGGGTTCGGTGGTGGCGGCTTGCATCGTCGGATGATAAATCACGTTGGATTTTCCTGCGGCTAAAGTAGCCGGGTGGCCTGCTCGACCGCGCAACTGCCCGATCGTGAAATGGATTGTGGCGTACAGTCCCGGGCGCTTTCGACCCGGGCATGCATCGGAACATGGGACCGCGACGGCGTCGAGTCAAGCGGCGTCGTCATCGCGGCGCGCCTGGCCGTGCGGCCTTCGACTACTCGAGTGGACGACTGGCGCCAGGTTGCAAACGATCCGGCAGCGGCCCGAAGTCACGTTTTCCCCGGCCCGACCCGACCCGCCGGCGTCACCGATCGCTGCGCCGGGCGGCCTCCGCCGCCCGTCCGCGCGTTCCTTCAGGACTTGGCCGGTCCCATCAACGTCTCGAACGAAGTCGGCACGTCCTTGACCTGTGCCTTCGCGAGCACCCACTCGACGACGTTGTGCTCGACGGCCATTCCTTCGAATTCGTTCAGCCGCTCCGGTTTTTCGTAGTGCCAGCGGACGACGGCTTCTGGCTGCTCATACGTCTGCGCAATATCCTGCACCATGGCCTTCACCTGCTCCGGCTTGGCCTGCAGGTTCTCGGCGCGCACGAGGTCGCCGAGGATGAGCCCCAGCGCGACGCGCTCCTCCGCCTGCGGCCGGAACAGATCGGGCGTCAGCTTGATGTCCTCGGGCTTCATCCCCTGCTGCTGCAGGTTGCCCGCCATCCGGCGCAGGAGCTGCACGGCTTCCATGTCGACCAGCGACTTCGGCAGCGTCAGCTGCGTCGATTCGCGCAGCGCCTTCATCGCCTGGTCCTTCAGCACCGATTCGATCTTGCGCTTGAGCTCCAGCTTGAGATTCGACTCGACCTCGGCGCGCAGGTCCTCGACGCGTCCCGACTTCATGCCAAAGGCGGTGGCGAACGCGCTGTCGAGGGGCGGCACGTTCGGACGCGCGACTTCGGTCACGGTCAGCGTGAAGTCGGCCGCCTTGCCGGCCACTTCCTTGCCGTGATAGTCGGCCGGAAACGTCATCGAAAACGTCTTCGTCTCGCCGGGTGTCATCCCGGTCACGGCCGCCTCGAATTCCGGCAGCATCCGCCCCTCGCCCACCTGGAAGGCGAAGTCCTTGGCCTGGCCGCCGGCGAACTCCGCGCCGTCGAGGACGCCGGTGAAGTCCACCTTGACGCGGTCGCCGGTCGCGGCTGGCAGGGCGACGCTCTCGAAGGTCGCGCGCTGGCGGCGCAGCACGTCGATCGTGCGGTCCACGTCCTCGGCCGTGACGTCGACGATCGGACGCTCGATCGCGACACCGCTCACGTCACCCAGCACGATCTCCGGGTAGATCTCGAACACCGCGGAGAATTCGAGCGTGCCCTCGACGGGTGTCGCGTCGCTCTTGGGCTCGATCCGCGGATAGCCGGCGACGCGCAGGTTCTGCTCGCGCACGGCATCGTTGAAACTTTCCTGGACCGCATCGGAAATGACGTCGGAACGGACCTGCGGGCCGTATTGCTGCGCGACCATCTTCATCGGCACCTTGCCGGGCCGGAAGCCCGGCAGCTTGACCGTCTTGGCGAGGCGCGCCAGCCGCTTGCCGACTTCGCCTTCGATTTGCTGCAGGGGCACCGCAACGCTCAAACGGCGTTCCAGTTGGCCCAGTGACTCCAACGTGCTTTGCATGACGTGACGATCCTTGATGCCGAGATTTAGGTGGTGCGAAAGGGGGGACTCGAACCCCCACGGGCTGCCCCGCCAGCTCCTAAGGCTGGTGCGTCTACCAATTCCGCCACTTTCGCTTTAAGGCGAGGTCTTAGTCGGTGGGGGAAGCCGCGTCCGCCGAACGGGTTAGTATAGCAAAGCTCGACCGCTCCCGCATCGCCGCAGACCGCCCGGAGGCGTCTCGGCGCCGCGATATCTTGCCCTTTTTGCCCGGTTTCCCGTCAAAGCGCGTGTCAGTCGGTCATTACGAAAATTTTCCCGTCGCATCCAGGCTCGTTCCGGCGCGGTTGCGACCGGCGGTGGTGGCGATCTATCGCTTCGCGCGGGCCGCCGATGACTTGGCCGACGAGGGCGACGCTAGCGCACCCGAGCGGCTGGCCTCGCTGCTGCGCTTCGACGAGGCGCTGGCGGAGATCGCGGCCGGCGCAACGCCGGCAGCACCACCCTTCCCCGCGCTGGCCGCCGTGGTCCGCGCGCACGACCTGCCGCTGGCGCCGATGCACGACCTCGTTTCGGCATTCCGGCAGGACGTCACCGTCGCACGCTATGCGACTTACGCGGACGTCCTCGACTATTGTCGCCGCTCGGCCAACCCCGTCGGACGGCTCGTACTCGCGCTGTATCGCGCGGACGGGGCGGACAACCTGCCCGCCAGCGACGCCATCTGCACCGCGCTGCAGCTGACCAATTTCTGGCAGGACGTCGCGATCGATTGGCAGAAGGACCGCGTTTACCTGCCACTCGAGGACCTCGAGCGCCATGGCGTCACGATCGACCAGATCGCGCGCGGTCAGGCGGACGAGCGCTGGCGCGCGCTGATGGCGTTCGAGACGCAGCGCGCGCGGGCGCTGCTGCAGGCGGGCCGGCCGTTGACGCGGCGCCTGCCGTGGCGCCTGGGCCTTGAACTGTCGGCGGTCATCGAGGGCGGGCTGCGGATCCTCGCGCGCATCGATGCCGTCGACGGCGACGTGTTCGCGCGCCGCCCGCTGCTGCGCACGAGGGACTGGTGCGCGGTCGCGTACCATGCGCTCACCTCGTCACGCAGCGCGCCGGCATGACCCCCGACGAGTATTGTCAGCAGAAGGCCGCGCAAAGCGGCTCGAGCTTCTACTACAGCTTCCTGTTCCTGCCGCCGCCGCGGCGACGCGCCATCACCGCGCTGTACGCGTTCTGCCGCGAGGTCGACGACGTCGTCGACGAAGTGCCGGACCCCGGCGTGGCGCGGACCAAGCTCGCGTGGTGGCGCCAGGAGATCGCGCGCGCGTTCGACGGCGCGCCGTTGCATCCGGTCGCGCAGGCGCTGGCGCCGGTCGTCCGCGAATTCGCGCTGCCCGCCGAGCATTTCCAGACGATCATCGACGGCATGGCGATGGACCTGGAACAGACGCGCTATGTCGACTTTCCGGCGCTCGAGCTCTATTGCCACCGGGTGGCGGGCGTCGTCGGCCTCCTGTCGGCGGAAATTTTCGGCTACACCGAAGCGGAAACTAGCGGCTACGCGCGCGACCTGGGCATCGCGTTCCAGCTGACCAACATCTGTCGCGACGTCGGTGAGGATGCCCGGCGGGGACGGATCTACCTGCCGCAGGACGACCTGGCGCGCTTCGGCGTCGCGCCGTCGTCGCTCTCGCGCGCCGATCACTCCGTCGGGTTCCGCAAGCTGATGGCGTTCGAAGTCGACCGCGCACGACAGTGGTACGCCCGGGCCTTGGCGCAACTGCCCGCCGTCGACCGCAAGGCGCAGCGTACTGGGCTCATCATGGCGGCGATCTACAGGACGCTGCTCGACGAGATCGCGCGCGACGGCTACCAGGTGCTGGATCGGCGCACCTCGCTGACGCCGCTGCGCAAACTGTGGATCGCGTGGAAGACGTCGCGGCTGCGATGAACGCGGAAAGGACTCCTGCTCGCCAAGCGGCACATGGGCGCCGCGAAGTGCAACGTGCCGGGTGGCTCCGCGTCTGCGCAGCTGCTGCGAACATCCGCGTCCGCCCGGCAGTGAGCGGCGGATGAGTCCCGCGCCGATCGCGATCATCGGCGGTGGATGGGCGGGATGCGCCGCGGCCGTCGAACTCGCCGCGCACGACATTCCGGTCGTCCTGTATGAAGCCGCCCCGGTGCTGGGAGGCCGCGCGCGCCGTGTCGAGCGCGACGGCCTGCCGATCGACAACGGACAGCATCTCTTGCTGGGCGCCTATGCCGCCACCCTGGCCATGCTCGCGCGCGTCCACGGCGAGTGCGAAGCGCGGGCGACACTCCTGCGCCGGCCGCTTGGGATCGCGCCGCTCGGGCCCGACCAGCCGGACAGCCTGACGCTGCTCGCCCGCCGCGCACCGGGCCGGCTCGGCCTGCTGGTCGGCATGCTGTCCGCGCGCGGCCTGTCGTGGCGGGAGCGTATCGCCAATCTCGCGTGGTATCGCCGCATCGAACGCGCGAACTTCGCGCGGCCGCCCGCCGAAACCGTCGCGAAGATGCTGGCGCCGCTGCCGCCGCGCGTCGCGCGACTCCTGTGGGAGCCGCTGTGCGTCGCCGCGCTGAACACGCCGGTCGCGATCGCCTCCGCCCAGGTGTTCGCCAACGTGTTGCGCGGTGCCTTCGGCGGTGCCGGCGACGCCAGCGATTTCCTGATTCCAGCCACCGACCTGTCGGCGTTGTTTCCCGAGGCCGCCAGCCGCTATGTCGAGCGACGCGGCGGCCGGATGCTGGTGGGGGCACGCGCGCAGGTGGTGGCGGCCGATCGCGACGGCGTGACCGTGGCCGTCGATGACCGCGCCGAGCGCGCGGCGGCGGTGATCGTGGCCGTGGGACCGCACCAACTGCGGCAGGCTTTCTCGACCGAATCACTGGCCGCGCATCCCCCGCTGCCGTCGGCGATCGACGCGCTCGACATGCTCGACTACGAACCGATCGTCACCGTGTGGTTGGGCTATGCGGAGCGATTCGCGCTGCCGGGTCCGCTCGCACGGCTCGACGATGCGCCGGGCCAGTGGGCATTCGACCGGCCGGATATTCTCGCGCGTGCCGCCAAGGCGTCGCGCCCGCCGCTGGCGCAATTGCTGGCGGTCGCCATCAGCGTCCGCGGTCCGCACATGGCGTTGGCGCACGCGGACCTGGCGCTCGCCGTCGACGCCCAGCTGCGGCGGCTGCAACCGGCGCTTCCCCGCTGCGCATGGTCGCAGGTGGTCGCCGAAAAGCGCGCGACGTACGCGTGCACGCCGCGGCGCGTGCAGGCGGGTGGCCCGCGCTTCGCCCCCGGCGTCTATCTCGCCGGCGACTATGTCGACACCGAATATCCGGCCACGCTCGAAGCGGCTGTCAGGAGCGGCGTCGCGGCGGCCGCCGCGCTGCGCGCCGACCGGCGCTGAAAGCCCGCCGTCCGGCAAGGTCGCGCCGCCGCGGCGCGCGGATCCGTCAGCCATCCGTCAGCCGCTGGCTTGCAGCATTCGTCCTCTCCGTGCATCCGCGCGGCGGAACCAGAAAGGGCGAAACGAATCATGAATTGGCGCAACAACATCCTCTCGCTGCTCGGCGCGGCGCTCCTGTGGACGGCACCGGCCGCCGCCAGCAACGTCACCGATCATTGGTGGACGCCCGGCGAACCCGGCTGGGGTGTCGGCGTCACGCAGCAGGACAACATGGCGTTCATCGCGATGTTCGTCTACGGCAGCGACGGCAAGCCGATGTGGCTGACCGGCGAGACAACTCGCTACGGGCGCGACATGCAGGGCAACCCCGGCTTCCAGGGTCCGCTCTACCGGACGACGGGGCCGTGCTACGGCGGTCCGTTCGATCGCGCTGCCGTGAAGGCGGTCCAGGTCGGCACCGTGATCTTCGAGTCGACGAACCCGAACTCCGCGATGCTCGTCTACACGGTCGACGGCGTGCAGTACGCGAAGACGGTCCAGCGCTTCACGTTCCGGCAGAAGGACTGGACGGGCATCTATCGCGGCGTCCAGCGCGCCAACTACCGCGACTGCGTGGCCGGCTACACGCCGCCGTTCATCTACGACGACGGCCTGATCGACGTCGAGCACCAAGGCAGCTCGTTCAAGATGTGGTTCGAGGGCAAGAAGGCGACGTGCATGTACACGGGCACCTACGAGCAGCAGGGCCGCATCGGCCGCGTGACCGGGACGTACACGTGCGCCGACGGGCCGAACGGCACCTTCACGCTGGGCGGCCTCGAGTCGCACGAAAACGCCTTCGGCGCGAGGATCGACTCCTCGCATCCGTCGTGCGGCGCGAACACCCAGGAAATCGCGGGGTTCAGCCTGGACTGACGGCGGCCGGCACGTCACCGCCGGACGGGGCCGCGCAGCGCGATAACGGCGAGCGCGTCGCCCGCCGGCGCTTGGGCGCCGCGAGGCCGCCATGCGCGCGCGGGACCTGCGGCGCCCACAGGCCGGCGGCCTTCAC
>JBDTNR010000187.1:0-6878 GCA_039933655.1 Betaproteobacteria bacterium
CGTTGCGCGCGCCGGTTTCGTAGATGTATTTCGCGATCGGCGTCGAGCCGACGAAGGAAATCGCCTTCACGTCCGGATGCGCAAGCAGCGCGTCGACGGCTTCCTTGTCGCCATGCACGACGTTGAACACGCCGTCCGGCAGGCCCGCCTCCTTCAGCAGTTCTGCCATGCGGATGGCCAGCGTCGGATCGCGCTCGGACGGCTTCAGCACGAACGTGTTGCCGCAGGCGATGGCGACGGGAAACATCCACAGCGGCACCATCGCCGGAAAGTTGAACGGCGTGATGCCGGCGCATACGCCGACCGCCTGGCGCAGCGAATAGCTGTCGACATCGGTGCCGACGTTCTCGCTGAATTCGCCCTTCAGCAGATGCGGAACGCCGGTGGCGAACTCGATGACCTCGATGCCGCGCGTCACTTCGCCCTCGGCGTCGGCAAGCGTCTTGCCGTGCTCCTGCGTGATGATCTTCGCCAGTTCCTTGCGCTGCCCGTCCATCAGGTCGCGAAAGCGCATCAGGATGCGCGCGCGGCGCAGCGAGGGGGTCGTGCGCCACGCCGGAAGTGCCGCCGCGGCCGCCGCGACGGCGGCAGCGACGTCCGCGTCGTTGCCGAGTGGAACGTGGCGGATCACTTCGCCGGTCGCGGGATTGGTCACCTCGCCATAACGCTTCGTCTGCGCAGCGACCGCCTTGCCGCCGATCCACATCGGCAGCCGTTCGAGCGTGGTCAGGTCCATTGTTCCTCCTACGGTGTCGCGGGCCCGCCGGCGGCGGCGCATTCGTGCAGGCGCGCCACGTAGCGGGCGACAAGGTCGATCTCGAGATTGACGCGCGTGCCGGGAGCCAGCGACTCGAGCGTCGTCACCGCGAGTGTATGCGGGATCAGGTTGACGGCAAAGCACGCGCCATCGACCTCGTTGACCGTCAGGCTGACGCCGGCGACGGCGATGGAGCCCTTGGGCGCGATGAACCGTGCGAGTTCGGCGGGGGCGTCGATCGCGAGCTGCCAGCTGCCGTAGGCATCGCCCGGCACCGCCGCGAAGGTCCGCACGGTGCCGACGCCATCGACGTGGCCGGTCATCAGGTGACCGCCCAGCCGATCCGACAGCCGCAGCGCCAGCTCCACGTTGACGTCACCGGCGTGGTCGAGACCCGTCGTGCAGCGCAGCGTTTCGGCCGAGACATCGAACGTGAGCACCGGGCCCGCGATCGCGACCACCGTCAGGCAGCAGCCGTTGACGGCGACGCTGTCGCCCACGGCGATGCTGCCGAGCGGCGGCACGCCGGTGTCGACGACCACGCGTAGGCCATCGCCGTGCGGTGCGGCCGAAGCCAGGCGCGCGACGCGCTGCACGATCCCCGTGAACATCAGGTTCTCCTGCGGACGGTCGGCGCGACGATCGGCGATGCGGACAAAACACTCGTCGTCCCCGCGCAGGCGGGGACCCAGTGACTTGGCGTGACCGAGTTCGAGTACGTGCATCGCGCACGCCGCCGGGTCCCCGCCTGCGTGGGGACGACGCAGTTCGGGACGCCCGCTTTCATCACGCTCATTTTCATCATGCTCGATCGAGTTTCACGCGGCGCGGCGCGCGACGAGCCGCAGGTCGCCGCCGATCCGCGTGACGTCGTGCCAGGCGAACTCCGCGCGGCCGGACAGCGTGGAGAGCGCCGTCGCGTGGTCGAACATGCCGCGTGCCGGATCGCCCAGCACCGCCGGCGCCAAGTACAGGAGAATTTCGTCGACGAGCCCGGCGTCGAGCAGCGCGCCGTTCAGCTTCGCGCCCGCCTCGACATGCAATTCGTTGATGCCCTGCTCCGCCAGCGTCGAGAGCATCCGCGGCAGATCGACGCGGCCTTCGGCGTTCGGCAGCGTCAGGACGTCGATGGCGGCCGGCCACGCGGCATTGCGCTCGCCGGCGGTCACGATCAGCGCTCCGGGCGCCAGCAGCACGCGCGCGGACGCCGGCGTCTGTCCGTGGCGGTCGACAATCACCCGCTTGGGCTGCCGCGTCGTTTCCACGGCGCGGACGTCGAGTCGCGGATCGTCCTGCAGCACGGTGCCCACGCCGGTCAGAATCGCGCATGCGCGCGCGCGCCACGCATGTCCGTCGGCACGCGCGGCCGGCCCGGTGATCCATTGGCTCTCGCCGTTGGCCAACGCCGTGCGGCCATCGAGGCTGGCGGCGACCTTGGTGCGCACCCACGGCCTGCCTCGCGACAGACGCGCGATGAACCCGATGTTGAGTTCGCGTGCCTCGGCTTCGCAGAGTCCGATTTCCACCGGGACGCCCGCGGCCCGCAGCCGCTGCGCGCCGCCGGCCTGTAGAGGATTGGGATCGGCCATCGCGGCGACGACGCGCGCGATGCCCGCGGCCAGCACGGCGTCGACGCAGGGCGGCGTGCGGCCATGCCGATTGCAGGGTTCAAGCGTCACGTACAGGGTGGCGCCGCGAGCGTCGGCGTGGCGTCGCCCCGCGTCGGCGAGCGCTTCCACTTCGGCATGCGGCGATCCGGCGCGCTCGTGGAATCCCTCGCCGAGCACGATGCCGTCGCGGACGATGACGCTTCCCACGCGCGGATTCGGCGTCGTCGTATAGAGGCCGCGCCGCGCCAGTTCGAGCGCGCGCATCATGTGGGCGCGATCGGCGTCGGAGGTGCCGGTCACGGGAAGTGCGAGGGCCGGACTGGTGTCAAGCCGCGGCAACGGATGATTCACGACGGGCATGCGTCGCGGACTTGCGCCGCTGCATGTCGCGGCGCCGTACCGGGACCCGATGCGGCTTTCGCGCGACGGCACGAATACGGCGCCGGTGCTCGCGCGCACCGGCGCGCACGGCCCGCTTCGGTCGCTGAAAGCCCGGTCTCGCGCACTAGCGGCGCGTCCGCTTGGCGGCGGGCGGCGGTGTCTCGACTTCGCGCAGCGCGTCGCGGAAGTCGGACACGTCCTGGAACGACCGGTACACCGACGCGAACCGGATGTAGCCGACCTTGTCGAGCTTGTAGAGCTCCTGCATCACCATCTCGCCGATTTGCCGCGAGGGAATCTCGCGCTCGCCCAGCGCCAGCACCTGCGCGACGATGCGATCGACGGCCGCGTCGACGTATTCGGTGGGCACCGGACGCTTGTGCAATGCACGCGCGAAACCCACGCGGATACGGGCCACGTCGAAATCGGAGCGGTTGCCGTTGGTCTTGACCACTTGCGGCAGGCGCAGCTCGACCGTCTCGTAGGTCGTGAAGCGCTTCTGGCAGTCAAGGCAGCGGCGGCGGCGGCGAATGGAGTCTCCGGGCTCGGACACGCGCGAGTCGATGACCTGCGTTTGCGCGCTGCCGCAGAACGGGCATTTCATCGCGCGGCACTCATCTGGCGCTGCAACGGTTCGGCGCGATCCGTGGCGCCGGGCACCCTGATGCGGGTGATTGTGCCGACGCGGAGTCGTCGTCGCGCAGCGTGTCGCGATTTTTGCGGTTCGGGCGGCGGTGATCCGCCTTCATCGGGCCTCGTGGTCCGGTGCAATGAGCGTTTTGCGGACTCGTCATGGCACCGACCGCCGCGCCTTGTCCGTCGCTCACGAAAAATAGACGGGGAACGCACGGGTCAGCGTCGCCACGCTCTTGCGCGCCTTGGCGAGCGTCGCCTCGTCGTCCGGGGCATCGAGCACGTCGGCGATCAGGTGCGCCAACACCTCGCACTCGATTTCGGTGAAGCCGCGCGTCGTGATCGCCGGGCTGCCGACGCGAATGCCGGAGGTGACGAACGGCCGCTCCGGATCGTTGGGGATCGCATTCTTGTTGACGGTGATAAGGGCGCGGCCCAACGCGGCTTCGGCATCCTTGCCGGTGATGTTTTTCGGCCGCAGGTCGACCAGGAACATGTGGCAATCGGTCCCGCCGGAGACGATGCGCAGCCCGCGATCCTGCATGACCCGGGCGAGCACGCGCGCGTTCTCGAGCACGCGTTCCTGATAGACGCGGAAATCGCGGTGCAGCGCCTCGCCGAACGCAACCGCCTTGCCGGCGATGACGTGCATCAGGGGCCCGCCCTGCAGCCCGGGAAATACGGCCGAGTTCATCGCCTTCTCGTGCTCGGCGCGGGCGAGGATGATGCCGCCGCGCGGCCCGCGCAGCGTCTTGTGCGTCGTGCTCGTCACGTAGTCGGCAATACCGACCGGCGACGGATAGACGCCGGCCGCGACGAGTCCCGCATAGTGCGCCATGTCCACCATCAGCCGCGCACCGACGGCGTCGGCGATGTCGCGGAACCGCTTCCAGTCGATCACGCGCGAATACGCGGACGCGCCGGCCACGATCAGCTTCGGCTTGTGCTCGTGCGCCAGGCGTTCGGCCGCCGCATAGTCGATGAGTTCGGTCTCGGGTTCGAGTCCATAGGGCACGACGTTGAACCACTTGCCCGACATGTTCACCGGCGAACCGTGCGTCAGGTGGCCGCCGTGCGGCAGGCTCATGCCCAGCACCGTGTCGCCCGGCTTCAGTGTCGCGAAGAATACCGCCTGGTTCGCCTGCGCGCCGGAATGCGGCTGCACGTTGGCAGCGTCGGCTCGGAACAGCTTTTTCACGCGGTCGAGTGCCAGCTGCTCCACGCTGTCGACGTACTCGCAACCGCCGTAGTAACGCTTGCCGGGATAACCCTCGGCGTATTTGTTCGTGAGCTGGGACCCCTGCGCCGCCATGACCGCCGTACTCGTGTAGTTCTCCGAGGCGATCAACTCGATGTGGTCTTCCTGCCGCCGGTTTTCCCCGGCAATGGCTTTCCAGACTTCGGGGTCGGCTTGCGCGAGCGTGGTGGAGCGGCGGAACATGGAGTAAGAGCCCCGGAGCGTGGAAAGGCAGTCATTTTAGCATTCGCGCCGCTTGGAGCCGGCGGCGGCCACGACGCTGACCCGGAAGCGACAAAGGCCTTTATAATCCGGCCACCGTGAAGGACCGTGCGAGGCGCGCACCGCGCATTTCCGCCGGCTCCGACTGCCACACGCATGCCGCTGCATACGTACAGCACTGGAGGTCCGCGTGAACGCCCTGCTCGCCCTTTCCCGCACGATCGACGCGCTGAACGACCGCGTCGGCAAGGCTGTTTACTGGCTGGTCCTCGTCGCGGTGTTCGTCAGCGCCGCCAATGCCATCGTGCGCAAGGCCTTCGACATGAGCTCGAACGCCTTTCTCGAAATCCAGTGGTATCTGTTCTCCGCGATCTTCCTGCTGTGCGCGGCGTACACGCTGCTCAAGAACGAGCATATCCGCATCGACGTGATAGCAGGCCGCTTCTCGCGGCGGACGCAGACGTGGATCGACATCTTCGGCACCGTGGTCTTCCTGCTGCCGATGGTGGCGCTCATTCTGTACGAATCCGTACCCTGGTTCCTGCGCGCGTGGCACAGCGGCGAAGTGTCGCCGAGCGCTGGCGGCCTCGTCCTGTGGCCAGCGAAGATCCTCGTGCCCATCGGCTTTACGTTGCTGGGGCTCCAGGGTTTGTCCGAGCTCATCAAGCGGATTGCCTTTCTCAAGGGGCTTGGCCCCGATCCCACCGAGAAGCTGGTGACCAGGACCGCCGAAGAGGAGCTGGCCGAGGAAATCCTGCGCCAGCGTGGAGAGCAGGCATGAGGGCGCCGCCGACGTGCACGATGGGGCCGCTCGCCATCGCCGGTGAGCCGAATGTTCGCGGCGACCCACGCGCCGTCGTCGTTGCCGCGAAGGCGGATTGCACGGATACCGAGGCATGACCGCGTTCCTGATCGCCAACATGGCGCCGCTGATGTTCGCGGCACTTGTCGTCTTCCTGCTGCTGGGCTACCCGGTGGCCTTCGCGCTGGCCGCCAACGGCATCGTGTTCGGCTTGATCGGCATCGAGCTCGGCCTGTTGTCGCCGGCGCTGTTCGGCGCGCTCCCCGAGCGGATCTGGGGCGTGATGTCGAACGACACGCTGCTGGCGGTGCCCTTCTTCACGTTCATGGGGTTGATCCTCGAGCGCAGCGGCATGGCCGAGGACCTGCTGGAAACGATCGGCCAGCTGTTCGGACCCGTGCGCGGGGGCTTGGGTTACGCCGTGATCTTCGTCGGCGCGCTGCTGGCGGCGACGACCGGCGTCGTGGCCGCATCGGTCATCTCGATGGGCCTCATCTCGCTGCCGATCATGCTGCGTTACGGCTACGACCGGCGGTACGCGGCCGGCACCATCGCCGCCTCCGGTACGCTGGCGCAGATCATCCCGCCGTCGCTCGTGCTGATCATCATGGCCGACCAGCTCGGCCGCTCGGTTGGCGACATGTATGCGGGCGCGTTCATCCCGGGCATCGTGCTGGCGGGCCTGTACGCCAGCTACACGATGCTCGTGTCGATCGCCAAGCCGGCCTGGGTTCCGGCGCTGCCGCTCGAGGCCCGCACGCTGCGCGAGCCGGACGGTACGCCCGGCAACCGCTCGCTCGGCATCCTGACGCTGGTCTCGGTGGGCGCGGCCGTCGCGTTCTGGCAGCTCTACTACAACCGCCTGCATCCCGAAGTCTCGACCGACATCCGGCTCGTCCTCTGCGTCAGTGTCGGCACCGCCGTCGCGTTCTTCGCCGCCGTGGTCAACAAGGTCACCAGGATGGGGCTGCTGTCGCGGCTGGCCGAGCGCGTCGTCTTCGTGCTGATCCCGCCGCTGGCGCTCATCTTCCTCGTGCTGGGCACGATCTTCCTCGGCGTGGCGACGCCGACCGAAGGCGGTGCGATGGGTGCGATGGGCGCGCTGATCATGGCGGTGGGTCGCCGCCGGCTGTCGTTCAAGCTGATGCGGCAGGCGATGGACACGACCGCCAAGCTGACGGCCTTCGTCGTGTTCATCCTGGTCGGCGCGCGCATCTTCAGCCTGACGTTCTACGG
>JBDTNR010000188.1:0-6862 GCA_039933655.1 Betaproteobacteria bacterium
GCCGTCAGTTATCGCTCTGACCCCTAACGGCGGTTATCGCTCTGACCCCTAACGGACTCCTAACGGCCCCGACTAGCGCATGCCGAGGCGCTGCTTCGCCTTGGCGGCGGACTCCGATTGCGGGTACTTGGTCATCAGCTCTTCGAGCGTGCGGCGCGCGGCGACGTTGTCGCCCAGTTCCGCTTGGGCCGACGCGATGTTGAGCAGCGCGTCGGGCACCTTCGGACTGTCCGGCCACAACTGGAGGAGCTGCCGCTGCGACGCGATCGCGGCGCGATAGTCCTTGCGCGCGAACTGCGCGTTGCCGACCCAATACTGCGCCGACGAGGCGAGCGGGCTGCGCGGGTACGTCTTCACGAACGACTGGAAGCCGGCGATCGCGCCGGGATAGTCGCCGCGCTTGAACTGGTCGAGCGCACCGTCGTACGCCCGCTGCTCGTTGGCGGCGGCAGGCAGCGTGGGCGCGACGACCGGCGCCGGGGGCGATGTGCCCGGCGTGCCGGGCACCGCCGCGGACGGGACGGGTGCGGCAGGATCCGTGATCGGCGGGGCCACCGCTGCGCCCGGTCCGGCCTCGAGCTTGCGCATCCGCGAATCGAGGTCGACGTAGAGGTCGCGCTGGCGCTTCTGCGCTTCCGACAGTTCGTATGTCAGCACTTCGATCTGGCCGCGAATCCGCGCGACGTCGGCCTTCAGCGCCTCGAGTTCGCGCGAGAGGTCGAGGCCCTGATTCTTGACCTGTTGCTCAAGCGTGGCAAGCCGCGCGTCGAGGCTCTTCTGCAGCTCGTCGAGGCGGAGATTGGTCGTCGCGATGCGCTTGCGCGCCTCCTCGTCGTCGAACAGCGCGCCGTGGGCGGTGTGCGCGAACGCGAACAGCGCCAGTGCGGCGAAGCTGGTACGGATGGCCGCCTTGGCGGCCACCGCCATCACCCCGGCCCTCTCCCGCGAGCCGGGGAGGACGCGGGAGGATTCAATCCCGCGTTCGTGCCATTGCGCGACGGCGCACGTCGACGCGGACCGAGCGATGGCGCGTGTCATCCCGGACTGCGCGACGGCGCACGTTGCCTCGGACCGAGCGATGGCGCACGTCATCCCGGACTGCGCGATGGCGCGCATCGTCGGCCGCACGGGGATTTACTCGCCGGCGTAGATGATGTCGACGCGGCGGTTCTCCGCCCACGAGCCTTCTTCATGACCCATGTTCCGCGGCTTTTCCTCGCCGAAGCTGACCGTCTCGACGATCATCTCCTGCACGCCCAGCAGCGTCATCATCCGCTTGACGGCATCGGCGCGCTTCTGCCCCAGCGCGATGTTGTACTCCCGCGATCCGCGTTCGTCCGCATGGCCCTGCAGCGTGACCTTGGCGTTGCGATTGGCCGCGAGGTAGCGCGCGTGGGCTTCGATGACGGGCTTGTACTGCGCGTCGACGACGAAGCTGTCGAATTCGAAGAACACGCTGCGCTTGGACAGTATGTTGTTCGGATCCTTCAGCGGATTCACGCCGGTGGTCGCGCCGCTGACGCCGCCGGTCGACGTGCCGCTGGTCGAGGCGCCCGTGGACGGGGTGCCCGTCGTCGTCCCGGCCGTGGCCGACTTGTCTTCGACCGGAGCTTCGGTCGGCGTCGTCGAACAGCCGGCCACGAACGCCGCCACGACGACTGCGAATAGGATTTTTTTCATGGAGCCTCCTGCTTGGAAAAAAGCGCGGGCGCCTGCGGAGGGCAGGCGCAACGGACCGACAAGGGATGGGAAACTGCGGCGCCCGCGCGTATGCGGCTAATGCGCATACGGACCCCAGGCGGGCTCGCGCACATCGGTGGCTGCCGCGACGAGGCGCTGCTTGACGCGGCCGTCGCTCGAGACCGCGGCCAATATACCACGCCCCCCCACCTCGTTCGCGTAGAGGATCAGCTTGCCGTTGGGAGCGAAACTCGGGCTCTCGTCGCCGGGACCCGACGTCAGCACCTGCACTTGCCGCGTGGCGAAATCCTGCGTCGCGATCTGGAAACGGCCGCCGTCGCGGCGCACGAACGCGAAGCCCTTGCCGTCCGGGAACGGGCGCGGCGAGACGTTGTAACTGCCGTCGAACGTCATTCGCTCGACGGCGCCGCTGCCGAGCGTCAGCCGGTAGATCTGCGGGCTGCCGCCGCGATCCGACGTGAACAGGATCGAATTGCCATCCGGCGTGAAGTGCGCCTCGGTGTCGATGGCGCCCGACGACATCACGCGCTGCGCGTTGCCGCCGTCGGCATTCATGATGTAGAGCTGCGAGCCGCCGTCCTTCGTCAGCGTGACGGCGAGCCGGCGCCCGTCCGGCGACCACGCCGGCGAGCTGTTGCTGCCGCGGAAGTTGGCGACGACCTGCCGCGCGCCGGTGGCCAGGTTCTGCACGTAGACGACCGGTTTCTTCGCCTCGAACGAAACGTAGGCAATGCGGCTGCCGTCGGGCGACCAGCGCGGCGACAGGAGCGGCTCGTTGGACGTGACGATCGTCTGCGGATCGCTGCCGTCGGCGTCGGCGACGAGCAACTGGTAACGCGTGCCCGCCTTGGTGATGTAGGCGATGCGCGTCGAGAACACGCCCGGGTCGCCGGTCAGCTTTTCGTAGATCACGTCGGCGATCTTGTGCGCGGTGACGCGGAACTGCGCCTGTGCGACCGTGTAATTCATCGCGGCGAGCGTCGTCTTCTTGACCACGTCGACCAGCGCGAAGCGCACGTCCACCCTGCCGTCGGCGAGCGGCTGCATCGAGCCGACCACCACGGCATCGGCGCCGCGGCCGCGCCAGGCATCGGCCTGGACCTCCTCGGCGCGCGTGGGCCGCGGATTCATGTTGTCGGCGCCGATCAGCTTGAACATGCCCGAGCGGCCGAGGTCCGCGGCGACGACGCCGGAGATGCCGAGCGGAAATGCCGATTCGCCGCCGAAAGGGACGATGGCGATCGGAATGGCCGTGCCCGCGCCACCGACGATCTCGATGGTCAGCTGCGCGCGGGCGACAACGAACGGAAGGAGGGTGAGCGCGAGAAAGGTGACGACGAGACGGAGCGAGCGGTGCATGCCTGACTTTTGTTGGTGTGGGCGGGTCGGGCCGCTCGCGCGTGATCCTCACGACCTCGCGCATGCCACGACGACCCGCGAATTATAACGAACGAGTCATGCCAACCGGGTTGACCGCGGTCGCGCGCACGAGTTCCGCGCAATGTTCAATGAGGCGCCACCGCCGTCGCGATGCCGAAGGCGCTGCTGATGCGGTCGGCGACCCGCCGGGCCTCGTCGCGCTCGGCGTAGGGCCCGACGTAGACGCGGTAGAGCCCGTTGGCCTCGCGCACCTTGGGCTCCACCTGCGCGGAGGCGAGTTGCCCCTGCACGTGGGCCAGGAACGTCTGCGCGTTGACGTAATTCTGGAATGCGCCGAGTTGCACCGCGAAGCCGCCGGCCGTGTCGCGGCTGATCGGCGCGGCCGCCGCCCCGGTCCCGGTCGCAGCTGTGGCCGCGGGCGTCACCGGCGGCAACGGCGCAATGGCGGCCAGCGTCGGGCTGTCGGCGGGCAGGATGGCCTCCACGACAACCTCGCCGCTGCCCTTGCCGGCGATCCCCACCTTGGTCGCCGCGGCAAACGAAAGGTCGATGATGCGGCCATGGAGGAATGGCCCCCGGTCGTTGACCCGCACCACGACACTCTTGCCGCTGGCGACATTGGTGACGCGCGCATAGGACGGCAACGGCAGCGTCGGATGCGCCGCCGTAATCCCGTACATGTCGTAAATCTCGCCGATCGCCGTCTTCTGGCCGTGGAACTTGCGGCCGTACCACGACGCGATGCCCCGCTCCCTGTAGTTGCGCAACGACGTCGCCGGCACGAAATCCTGCCCGAGCACCGTATACGGACGGTTCGCGAAGCGATGCAGCGGCTCGAGGCGAGGCGTGGCATCCGGGATCTGGTCCAGATTGGCCGGCGGGGCGTCGCCGGGGCCGTCGTCCTTGTAATACTTCGATGACACCGAGGGCGGCGCGGCAGTCGATGCCGGCGGCACGCCTGGCTTGGGCGACGGCGTACCGCACGCGGCGGCGAGCAGGGCGCATCCCGCAAGGGCCACGCATTGCCGGAGAAATGAAAGACGAGGCATGCTGGAGGCACAATCTACCATCGCCGCCGCCGCCACGACACCTTGGCCACCTATCTCTTCGCCTGGAATCCCGCCCTCTGGGAATGGCCCGAACTGCCGGCCGACATCCGGCGGCTCGCCCGCCGCGGGCACGTCGACACCGAATGGAGCGCCGGGCGGACGCGGGCCATCGAAATCGGCAGCCGCGCGTTTCTGGTGCGCGTCGGCGTGCCGCCCAAGGGCATCTTCGGCGCCGGCTACACACTGACCGAACCCGCGTCCGCCCCGCATTGGCGCCCGGAGAAAGCCGCGGCCGGCGCCGTCACGCAGTATCTGCGGCTGCGCCTCGATTCGCTGCACCCGCTGCCGCCCGTGACCTACGACCACCTGTCCTTGCCGCCCTTCTCCCGCTTTCGCTGGGGTGTGCGGGCGTCGGGCGTGCGCGTGCCGTCCGCGTTGGCCGATGCGCTCGAGGATCTGTGGGAGGCGCGCTTGGGCGCGCTGGTCAAAGGCGGTCGAGGGGGCTCACCACGCCGCGTCCGCCGCGGTTGAGAACATGCGTGTAAATCATCGTCGTGCTGACGTTCGAGTGCCCGAGCAGCTCCTGGACCGTGCGGATGTCGTAACCTGATTCGAGCAGGTGGGTGGCAAAGGAATGGCGCAGGGTGTGTGGCGTTGCCGGTTTGCGGATGTCCGCATCGCGCGCCGCCTGGCGCATCGCCCGCTGAAATGCCTGGTCACCGAGGTGGTGGCGACGAACCATGCCGCTGCGCGGATCGACCGAGCGGAACGACGCGGGAAAGACGTACTGCCACGCCGCTTCGAGCGATGCACCTGCGTACTTGCGGGCCAGGGCGTGCGGCAGCCAGACTTGCCCATGGCCCGCCGCGACATCCTGGGCATGGACCGCCAACGCAGCTGCGATCTGGATGCGCAGTGACTGCAGCAGGCCATTCGGCAACATCGATATCCGATCCTTGTGCCCTTTGCCATCACGGATCACGATCTCCCGTCGCGCGAACTCGACGTCCTTCACGCGCAGCCGCACGCCTTCCATGATGCGCATGCCGGTTCCATACAGAAGGCGCCCCAGCAACGCATGCGTTCCTTCGAGCCGCCCCAGCACGAGCGTGACTTCGCGCTGCGTCAGCACGACCGGAATACGCACGGGCACCCTGGCCGGCTCGACCCGATCGAGCCACGGTAGCTCGATGGCCAGGACCTCCTTGTAGAGGAACAAGAGGGCGCTCTTGGCCTGGTTCTGCGTGCTGGCCGCCACGTTGCGCACCGCCGCCAGATGCGTCAGGAACGCCTCCACCTCCCCCGCCCCCATCCCCGCCGGGTGGCGCTTGCCGTGAAAGATGATGTAGCGCTTAATCCAGTCCAGATAGGCCTGCTCCGTTCGCAGGCTGTAGTGCTTCAGCCGGATCTTGCGGCGAACGCGCTCGAGGAGGGGAATGGGTGGCGGCTCGGACATGCACTGACCCGATAGGTGCTGTATTGGATGATGTCTGCCTTGATTCTGATGTTGTTTTCCGGCGCGGCCAATTCGCCAAACAGATGATTGACAGTTACTTTCCCGTCACTATTCGGTTCTCGATTTTTCGTTAGCCGTCACAGGAGAAGACTGAGATGCAGTGCCTAGTTCACAACGAGCAGGCCGCGGTCAGCATTTGCGTTGGCTGCGGTCGGGGTTTGTGTCCTGATTGCCGCGCGCGGTACGCTGGCGCCGTTGTTGCATGCTCAGATCAATGCGCGGCGCAGATTTCCCGGCATCGAGAAGTACTGGATATGATTGCCGCAAAGACGCTCCGGTCCAACGTTGTGAGCGGCTGGTTCAGCATCGTGCTTGGCGCATGCTTCTCGGTCGCTGGGGCTCTCGTAATCGTCGTAAGTGATCCAGTTCTCGGCATCTGGTTTTTGGTACCCGGCCTAGTGTTTGTTGCTGCGGGCTACTATTACCGCAAGGTTGGGCAGCGTGACGGCTAACCCTGCGCTCAACCGGACGGGCCGGTGCGCGCCTTCGCCTTCGGTTGCTGTCGGCGCGGCCCGCCGGTTAGCTTGAACGTTAGGCCGCAGGTCGATACTTCAAAGGGTCCTATGCAAGTAGTTGCGCTTCCCGGACGCCGCAGCGAGACCGAAGCGTGGCTGCGAAGTCTCTTAATTGCAGGAGAATTGCCCGTCGATGGCATTCTTCGCTATCGGCACTGGTCGAGCGAAGTAGAAGCAAGCGTCGCGTTTGAGGCGTCGCGCCTCGAGGGTCAGATGCCACAGCTTGTAGTTGCCAAGTCGATGGGCACTGTCATCGCTGCCACAGCCTTCGACGCACACGAATTTCGGCCTGCTGCCGCCGTCCTGATAGGCACGCCGTTCGAGGCACTTCCAGCCGAGGAACAGCGCCTCCTCAAGCATTTCGCTCAATCCGTCGGCACACTCTTCATTCAGCAGTCCGACGATCCTGGCGGTTCAGCCGCAAAGCTTCCCTCGGCCCTTCAGTTAGTGCGCAGTGAGGTCACTGCCATTCCTGGCAACGATCACCTCTACTCGGACACCTCTGCTCTCGGCGCGCTAGTGAAGCAATGGATGCACAACCGTCAGTAGCAATGGCGCGGCTGCAGCCTAACCCAGCGGTCAACTCGGACGCGCCGTTTAGGGCTTCATTCTTGTCACCATCGACCGGCGCGCCGGTTACCTTGTTTCGTTAGGGCCCACGCAGCAATGATCGGAGCGCGGCGGTGAGAACGAACTGTGTC
>JBDTNR010000189.1:0-6851 GCA_039933655.1 Betaproteobacteria bacterium
GTGCGATTTTGTAGTTAGATGGGGAAAAGGCGCGCGATTTCAACGGCGGGGCCGGTCATTTTGTCGACCACGGCATTGCCCGACGGCCCCCGAACCCCCAAGTGCTAGCATTGCCGGCTATCGTCGTACCGGAGCCATGACAATGCAAGAATCCGATTCTGGGCGCGAAACCGGCGCATTGCCGACCGAACGGCCGCCGCCACGCAATGCCTCGCTGCTGCAGGTGGTGCCCGCGGTCTTCTGGAGCTTCTTCGGCGTCCGCAAGGGCAAGGCGATGCAAAAGGACGTGGTCAACATCCGTCCGCATCAGGTGATCCTGGTGGGCATCATCCTGGCGGCACTATTCGTCGTCACACTGCTGGTCGTCGTGAGGATGATCATTCGCGCGGCGGGCGCCTAGCCAGGACCTGACGGACGGGCGGCGGCCACCTCCCTCGCCGCCAGCACCAGTTCCGCGTCGGTGGTCAGCACGTCGGGACACAGGCGCAGGTAGCGTCCCCGCGCGTCGGTGAGGATGTCCCGTTCGCGAAGCGCCTCGGACCACTGTTCCGCCCGCGCGTCGATGATCGTGACGAAGGCCCCGCGGTTTTCGTCGCCGCCGATCGCGTCCACGCCGGACTCGGCCAGCAGGCTCACGAGCCGCCGTTGCTGCGCGAGCGAGCAGGCGCGCAGGCGGGCCACGCCAAGCGCCAGCGTCAACACCTGACCGGCACGCGCCTGGTAGAACGGCAGCACGGGTGGCGTCGATTCGAGGAACGCATCGCCGCCCGCGCCGAATTCCGGCGGCTCGGGCCGCTGGTACGCGAACGGATCGCGCTTGGCGAACCAGCCGGTGTCGAGCGTGCGCAGCGAGCCGTCGAGATGCCGCGGATGCAGATAGAGAAAACACGCACCCGGCCCGCCGCGCAGGTACTTGTACGAACCGCCGACGGCGAAGTCCGCGTCCAGCGCCGCGACATCGAACGGATACACACCGAGCGCGTGATACGCGTCGAGCAGGATGCGCCCGCCCGCCGCGTGCGTCGCCGCGACGACCTCGGGCAAATCGGCGATCCGCTGCCCCGTATTGAAGATGACCTGCGATACGACGACGAGGTCGACGCGCGCACCGACGGCGGCGAGAATGTCTGCCGTCGCGAACGCGCCGTCAGCGCCCGGTTCGACCAGCGTCAGCGCGATGCGGCCGCGGCGCGCGTATTCGCGCAGGATCACGTCGAGCGAATCGAACTCGCCGCGCGTGGCGACCACGCGCGGCACACTGTCGTAGCTGTTGAGGATTGCGCGCAGTCCTTGCCCCGCGCTGGTCTTCGGCACCACGCAGTCCGGCCGCGGCGCGGCGAGCAGCCGCGCCAGGCGCGTGCGGTAGCCAGTCATCTCGGCCGCCCACGCGTCCCACGCGCCGCCCATCTGCGCATACCAGGCCGCCATGCCCTCGCGGACATCGTCGTCGGTCGCATCGAGCGGCCGTCCGAGCGAGTGATTGGCGAGATAGATGCGGTCGCGCCACGCGGTCCGCACGCGCGAAAAAAGCGGCGCGACCTGCTGCTCGAGCACCGCTTCGGCGAGCGGCCCCGGACCGAGTGCCGCGATGGCGCTTTCGATGCGTTCGACCGTCGTGGCGGGCGCGCTCATCGTGGCGTCCACAGGTCCTAGCCGCGCCCGATGACGGTCCGCACGTCGATCAGCTCGGGAAAAAATGGCTGGTCCAGCGCGCGCTTCAGATAGTTGACGCCGGACGACCCGCCGGTGCCCATCTTGTTGCCGATGATGCGCTCGACGGTCTTCATGTGGCGAAAGCGCCAGAGCTGGAAGCCCTCCTCGACATCGACCAGCTTCTCGCACATGTCGTAGGCGTCCCACCAGCGCCGGGGATCGTCGTAGATCATCTTCAGCACGGAGACGAGATCGGGATTGCGCTCATACGGTTGCGTGAAATCGCGGTCGACGCAGCTTGCGGGCACCGGCAGGCCCCGGCGCGCCAGGTGGCGCAGGAACTCGTCGTACAGCGACGGCGCCCGCAGCAGCGCATCGAGTTCCGCGAATGTCGCGGGCTCGTGGCGGAACACGTCGAGCATCGCCGCACGCTTGTTGCCCAGCAGGAATTCGAGCGCGCGGTACTGGGGTGACTGGAACCCCGACGAACTGCCGAGCGCCGGGCGGAACGCGTCGTACTCCGACGGCGTCAGCGTTTCCAGCACCGCCCACTGCTCGAAGAGCTGCTTCTGGATCAGCTTCACGCGCGCGAGGATCTTGAAGCACGGCTCGAGCACGTCGGTGCGCACGAAGGCGATGGCGGCCTTCAACTCGTGGATCATGAGTTTCATCCACAGCTCCGACACCTGATGCTGGACGATGAACAGCATCTCGTCGTGACGCGGTGGCGCGTCCGCCGATCCCGACAGCGGGTGCTGGGCGGAAAGCAGCCGGTCGAGACGCAGGTAGCCGCCGTAGCTCAACCGGTCCGCGAGATCGGTGACGATGCCGGGCTCGAGTTCGTGCGCGCTCATGGGTTCGCAGTTCGCAATCGTTGGTTGAAAAGTATACGCGCCGGTGGTGCCTGCACCCCTCAGGGAGCGAAGCGCGTCGGCGGGCGCGCGCCGCGGCCCATGCCACCCTCGCGGTTTTAGAGTCGTCGCGTGCCAAGCGGAATCGGTCCCGCCCGTCGCTGTTCGTCGCCCCGATCGGGATTTCGCGACGCCGTTTGTTACCATCCGCCCCCATGCTGCACTCCCGCCACACCGTCGTCGTCATCGTGCTCGCCGCCCTCCTGCTCGCTTCCGCGTGCGGCGACGGTGGCGCCGGCAAGCGCAGCCTGCAACTGACCGAGTGCCGGCTGCCCAACGTGCCGACGGCCGCCCAATGCGGCGAGCTCCTGGTGCCGGAAGACCGCACCGAACCCGGGAGCCGCAAGATCCGCGTGTTCGCCGCGGTGCTGCCGGCCAACACCGTGACGCCCAAGGACGATCCGCTGGTGATTCTCGCCGGCGGGCCCGGCCAGGCGGCTTCGTTCCTCGGGCCGTTCGCCGCGCGCTTGACCGAACTGCGGCGCACGCGCGACGTCGTGCTGATCGACCAGCGCGGCACGGGCCGTTCGTCGCCGCTGTCGTGCGCGGCCTTCAAGCCGCGCGACAACGATCTGTTCGATGTCGATCCGCTGCCGCGAGCCCGCGAATGCGTCGCCGAACTGAAGGCGCAGGGCATCGACGCGGCGCAGTACACGACCACCGCGTGGATCGCTGATCTCGAAGCCATGCGCGAAGCGTTGGGCTATGCGCGCTGGAACCTGTGGGGCGGCAGCTACGGCTCGCGCGTCGCGCAGGAGTACCTGCGACGCCATCCTGAACGGGTGCGGACGATGACGCTCGACGGCGTTGCGCCGCCGGGGCTCGTCATCACGCTCGACATCTGGCGCACGCGCGCCGCGGCGCTCACGGCGCTGTTCGACGCCTGCGCCGCCTCCGCCGCCTGTCGCAGCGCGCATCCGGACGTGGCCGCGACGTTTGCCGACATCGAACGCGCGCTCGGCCCCGACGGCCGTGACATGGACGTCATGGATCCGCGGACAGGGGCGACGCGGCGCGCGCGCGTCACGATCGACGTCGTGCTGGGCGCGCTGCAACCACTGACCTATGCGCCCGAGACCGCCACGCTGTTGCCGGAAATGCTCTCGCTCGCTGCGCGCGGCGATTTCGGACCGCTGTTCGCGGCCAATCCGGCCTTTTCCGGAAACCTCGCGGAGCAGATGAACGCCGCGCTGCATTTTTCGGTGACCTGCGCGGAGGACGTGCCGCGCATCGCGCCCGGCAGCGAAAGCCGGGCGCTCGCGGGACTGCCGACGCGACGCCTCGCCGAACAGGCGATCAGCGTGTGCAGCGTCTGGCCACGCGGCAGCGTGCCCGCCGATTTCGCCGCGCCGCTTAAGAGCGACAAGCCCGTGCTGCTGCTGTCCGGCGGCATGGACCCGGTGACGCCGCCCGCGTACGGCGCCGACGTGCTGAAGGGGCTGGCCAACGGAAAGCACATCGTGGCGCCCGGCTACGGCCACATCGTCTCCGTCCACGCGTGCGGGCCGCGGCTCCTCGCGGCGTTCGTCGACGATGCTGGTTTCGCGAAACTGCCGCCGACCTGTGTCGCGCATTTCGAGAAGAGCGCGCCGCCGCCGATGTGGCCCAACCGACTCGGGCCGCAGCCATGATCCGCGTCGAGCAGCTGGAGAAGTCCTTCGGCAGGAAGGGCGAGGTGCACGCGGTGCGCGGCGTGACGTTCACGGCGCCCGCCGGCGAGATCACGGGCCTGCTCGGCCCCAACGGTGCCGGCAAGACGACGCTGCTGCGGATGCTGGCGACGCTGATCGTGCCGGATGGCGGTACCGCCAGCGTCGAGGGCCTGGACGTCGTGCGCGACCGCTACGCCGTGCGCGAGCGCATCGGCGTGCTGTCCGATGCGCGGGGACTGTACCCGCGGCTGACGGCACGCGAGAACATCCGGTACTACGGCGCGCTGCACGGGCTCTCCGGCGCGGCGCTGGAGTCGCGGATCGACGCGCTGGTCTGCACGCTTGGCCTCGAGCCGATCGCCGAGCGCCGCGCACAGGGATTTTCGCAGGGCGAGAAGATGAAGGTGGCGATCGCCCGCGCGCTCGTCCATGATCCGGCCACCGTGCTGCTCGACGAGCCGACCAACGGGCTCGACATCATGAGCGTGCGCGCGTTGCGCGAGCAGATCCGGCAACTGCGCGGCGCGGGCAAGTGCATCCTCTTCTCGTCGCATGTGATGCAGGAGGTCGCCGCGCTGTGCGACCGCATCGTCATCCTTGGCGCCGGCCGCGTCGTCGCGGAGGGCACGGCGGCGGAACTCGTCGCGCTAAGCGGCGCCGCCACGCTCGAGGACGCGTTCGTGGCGTTGCTGGGCACCGGTGAAGGGCTCGCCGCATGAGCCCGCCGGGCCGTCCCAAGGGCGAATACCGAAGTGCGCAGCACGAAGGTAGTCCAGTGCGCCCGCCGGGCCGTCCCAAGGGCGAATACCGAAGTGCGCAGCACGAAGGTAGTCCAGTGCGCCCGCCGGGCCGTCCCAAGGGCGAATACCGGAGTGCGCAGCACGAGGGTGGTCCAGTGCGTTCGCTGGCCCGCATCGCCGTCATCGTGCGCAAGGAAGTGGTCGACATGATGCGCGACCGGCGCACGCTCCTGGTGTCGCTGGTGACGGCCGCGATCGCCGGACCGATCTTCCTGATTCTCATCTTCAACCTGATCGCGAACCAGGCCGATCGCGCGCGCGAACTGAAGCTCCCCGCCGTCGGCATGCAGCACGCACCGGCGCTCGCCGCATTCCTCGAGCGCAACCAGGTCACGCTGTCGCAGGCGCCCGCCGACTACGAGGCGAAGCTCCGCGCCGGCGAACTGGATGTCGTGCTCGTCGTCGATGAACATTTCGCCGCCGACGTGAGCGCGGGCCGGCAGGGCATCGTGCGCCTCGTCTCCGACCGCTCGCGCGATCGCGCGCAGCCGGCGATCCGGCAGGCGGAGAGCCTGCTGCGTGCCTACGGCCGCCAGTGGGGTGCGCAGCGGCTCCTGCTGCGTGGCGTATCGCCGTTCGTCGGCAATCCGCTGAACGTCGAGGACATCGACCTCGCCACGCCGCAGCAGTCCGGGGCCATCATCCTGTTCCTCGTCGCCTTCTACGGGTTGATGTCATCGGTGATGGGCGGCATGGCGGTGGCGCTCGACTCCACCGCCGGCGAGCGCGAGCGGCAATCGCTCGAGCCGCTGCTGATGACGCCGGCCCGGCCGCTGGAACTCGTCACCGGCAAGTGGCTCGCCGTCTCGTTATTCAACGCGCTGGTCGTCCTCACCACGCTCGCGGGCTTCTACCTGACGTTGGCGTTCGCTCCGCTGCCGCCGGTGGGAGCGCCGTTCCTGTTCAGCGCGCGCGAATTCCTGCGCTTTGTCGTGGTGCTGCTACCGATGGTGCTGCTGATTCCCGCCGTGCTGCTGTACGTCGGCAGCCGCGGCCGCACGTTCAAGGAGGCGCAGGCGAACGTGTCAGTCATGCTATTCATCGTATCGATGATTCCGGCCGTGCAGCTCTTCCTGCAGCAACGGGAGCCGCCCTGGCTCGCCCTCGCGCCGATCTCGGGCCAGTTCATGCTGCTGAAGCTGGCGCTGCGCGGCGAGGCGATCCCGCTATCCCAACTGGCGCTGTCCTACGTCGTTCCCGCCGTGCTGATCGTCGTGGCGCTGACGGGCGTGGCGCGCCTCCTGTCGCGCGAATCCGCACTCGCGGGCAAGTAGCTGCGCCGCCTGGTCGCCGTGCGAGAATTGCCGCGTGCCGCGCCCACCCAAACCGGTCCCCGCCGCTGAACCCGTCGTGTCCGCGATGATGGATACGCGCGAAGTCGCGGCGTACCTGCGGCTGAAGGAGCGCCGCATCTACGACCTCGTGCGATCGAATGCGCTGCCGCATGTGCGCGCGACCGGCAAGCTCCTGTTTCCGCGCGCACAAATCGACGCGTGGCTGGCGACCAAGTCCGGCGCGCCCGCGCCGGACCGTACCGCCGCCGCACCGCCGATCATCGCCGGCAGCCACGATCCGCTGCTCGAATGGGCGGCGCGCGAGTCGGGCAGCGCACTCGCCGTGCTGGCCTGCGGCAGCCGCGCGGGGCTCGATCGCCTGGCCGAAGGCGCAGCAATCGTGGCCGCCGTCCATTGGCGTGACCCTGAGTCGGGCGAATTCAACGTGCCGCTCGTGCGCGCGCGCCTGCCGTCCGCGGACGTGGTCATCATCGAATGGGCGCACCGTGCGCAGGGGCTCGTCGTCGCGCCGGGCAATCCACTCAAGCTGAAGACGCTCGG
>JBDTNR010000190.1:0-6838 GCA_039933655.1 Betaproteobacteria bacterium
CCCGGTGCGCGGCGAATGGCTGCGACAGCATCGGGGACCACGAGCAGCAGCGGCGGGCAAGGACGCCAAGCGCGCGCAGCCATGCACGCGCTTTCGCGCAGACAATTCATATTCGCGTCTGGCCGCACGATGATGGCGGGCTCCGCGTAGCCATCGAGGTTTCCCCTGAGCAAACTCGAAGTCCGCAATCTGAGCGTCAATTACGCGAGCTCCGGCAACGGGTCCACGCTCGCGCTGTCCAGCGTCGATCTGTCGCTCGACCCCGGCGATTTCGTCGTGGCGCTCGGCGCGTCCGGCTGCGGGAAGACGACGCTCCTTTCCTGCATCGCCGGGTTCATGGAACCCTCGGCCGGCAGCATCGTCCTCGACGGCCGACCCGTTGTCGGTCCCGGCGCGGACCGCGGCGTCGTCTTCCAGAAGCATGCGCTGATGCCGTGGCTCAACGTCGTCGACAACGTCGAGTTCGGGCTGCGGATGCGCGGCCTGCGGAAGGACAAGCGGCGAGCCATCGCGCTCGACAAGCTGCGGGTTGTGGGCCTGGAAAAATTCGCGCTGTCGCCGGTCTACCAGATTTCCGGGGGCATGCAGCAGCGCGTGGGCCTGGCCCGCGCGCTCGCGAGCGATCCGGAGGTGATGCTGATGGACGAGCCGCTCGGCGCGCTCGATGCGCTGACCCGCGAGCAGATACAGGAACTGATCCTCGAACTGTGGTGGCGAACGAAGAAGATGTTCTTCTTCATCACGCACAGCGTGGAGGAAGCGCTCTTCCTCGCCACCGAACTGGTCGTGATGACGCCCTCCCCCGGGCGCATCGCGCATCGCTACAAGCTCGAGTTCGGCAAGCGCTTCATCGAGTGCAAGGACGCCCGGATGGTGAAGGCGGACCCGGAGTTCATCGCCTTGCGCGAGGACATCCTGCGGACGATCCTCGCGTCGCCGCAGCACGCGAGCGCCGCCGCATGAAGTCCGACGCCGCAGCTCCCGCCACAAACGCCGGAGCCGACCCGGCAACCGCCGCGAGCGTTCCGCCGCCCGCCGTGCGTACCGTCAAGGGCTACAGCGTGCCCGGCGAAGGCTCCAGCACGGTCATCAGCATCGTCACCGTCGTCGCGCTGTTCGCGCTCTGGTGGGTCGCCACCCATCTCGGCTGGATCAGGGACCTGTTCCTGCCGACGCCGGAGCGGGTGCTGGTGAGTTTCGGCCAGGCGTGGAGCGGCGACATCCAGGGCGGCAAGCCGCTGTCGGAGCACCTGTACTGGAGCCTCTTTCGCGTCTTCGCCGCCTTCGCGCTCGCCTGCGTGACCGCGGTTCCCGCCGGCATCGCGATGGGCGTGTCGCGGATCGCGCGCGGCATCTTCGATCCACCGATCGAGTTCTACCGGCCGTTGCCGCCACTTGCGTACCTGCCACTGATCGTCATCTGGTTCGGCATCGATGAAACGGCGAAGGTCGTGCTGATCTACCTCGCATGCTTCGCGCCGCTGGCGATGGCCGCGCGGGCGGGCGTGCGCAGCGTGTCCATCGAGCAGATCAACGCCGCGTATTCGATGGGCGCGTCGAAGCAGCAGGTGATTTGGCACGTCATCATCCCCGCGGCGCTGCCCGAGATACTGACCGGCATGCGGATCGCCATCGGTTTCGGGTGGACGACATTGGTCGCCGCCGAGATGATCGCGGCGACCGCCGGACTCGGCCAGATGGTGCTGAACGCGTCGAACTTCCTGCGTACGGATGTCGTGATCATGGGCATCGTCGTCATCGGCATCGTCGCCTATGTCTTCGACCTGCTGATGCGCTACATCGAGAAGGCGCTGGTCCCGTGGAAAGGGAATGGCTGAAACGGCGTGGCCATCGCGCGGCCGTAGCTCCGGGTCGCCGCACTGACGTCCCGAACATTGCGAATCGCACCGACGTGCCCGCGGGCGCCCACACGAACGCCTGGGCCCGCACCATTGGAACTGCGGTTCGTACCAGCGGCGAGCGCCGCGAACAGGAACAAACGCGGCCCTTGAGGTCCCGTGCCCGTCAGACCCAGGGTCGGCCGGGCGGATGGAGTTTGGCGTAATACGCGCCAACACTCGCGATTTCCATCGCCACGTCCAGCGGAAAGCCCTTTCGCTTGTTTCGACGAGCGATCAGCAGGTCGGCGAGAAGTCTCGCACAGGGCAGCGGCTTATCCCAGAGGTCGCAAATCCAGTTGGCGATCCGCGGGTGCAGCAGCGCGAGCTTGCGCGGCGCCACGTCGGCGGGAAGCGCATCGAGCCACTGCGCGGCGGACGCAAGCAGCACTTCGTCCTTGCGGACGGCGCGGCGACTGGTCCAGTCGCGCGGCGCGGCCGCGGGCGGGGGACCCACGTGTACGCGCCGCGCCACCGGCAGCGGCACGCGTTCGAACTCGATCATTGGCATGCTCGGCGACTTCACGTTCTACCTTTTCAGAAATGGGATGAAGCGAAGGAGCGTTACGAGGAGAGGTTAGCGTCGAAGTACGCAACGACACCATCCGTATCAGTACCTAGTCGGAACGGCACCGGACCGGAACGTTGACAAAGACAGGTGTCCGCGGGCATTGGGAACACAACTTGTCTGGCGCCACCGACCCGCGGCGCGTGGGCGCCTGCCCTCCGATGGCATGCGAAATGCGTGAGTACGGGACTTCACCCCGGAGCACGCATGCAAACACCCATCCCGAACACCCCGCGCGTAGGCGCCAGAGCGCCCCCCGCGCCTGGAGCAGGCGCACGCATCACTGCCGGCGCCAAGTCCAAGGAATCGGCACTATTCGCCGTGCTGCGTCGCCTGCCGATGCGCTTTCCATGGCTTTCGTGGCTTGCGCTTGCGTGCGGCGTCGTCCTGGCGGTGCTGGCCGGCTTCAAGACGCAAAGCGAGGTGGAACGCGAGGTCCGCGTCCTGTTCGGCGACGGCGCGAGCGACTTCGCCGAGATCGTCAAGGAACGCTTCCGCTCCTATGGCGAGGTCCCGTACGCCTTGCGGGCGCTGTTCGACGCCTCGGGGTATGTCGACCGCGACGAATTCAGCCGGTTCACGCATGGCCTCGCCGTGGCCGAAAGGTATCCAGGCATTGCCAACGTCTCGTACGCGTTTCGCATCGGCCGCGCAAAAGCCGGGAAGTTCGTTGACCGGCAAAACGCCGAAGGCGGCCAACATTTATCCGGCCTGCCGCCTTTCGCCATACTGTCGGCAGGACAGACAGACGAGTACGTCGCGCTTACCTATATCGAGCCGCTGCGGCCGAATGCGGCGGCACTCGGTCTTGACCTGCTCCAGGACCCGGCGCGCGAAGCGGCGGTCCGCGATGCGCGCGATCGCGGTACGACGACGACCTCCTCAGGCGTGACGCTCATGCGCGACCGCGGCACGGGCGCGAAGAGCGTGCTGTTGCGAATCGCCATCTATGAAGGCGGGGGCGTCCCCACTACGGTCGATGCCCGGCGCCGAACGTTCTCCGGCGTCGGCGGCGTGACCGTCCGACTCCCGGAATTCTTCGCCGCCACGCTGAGCACGGAAGCACGCCAGCGTTATCGGGTTCGCCTCGAGGACTCGACCGCGGCGCTGGCAGCGGGCGTGGGTGCAACCGAATCGCAGATGCTCTTCGACAGCGCCGTGGACGGGCCATCGACGCCGGTGGCATTTGCGCAATACACGGCAAGCGACGAGTTCACGGTAGGTGACAAGACGTGGACGCTCACGACGACGCCGCTCGCGGATCCGGCGCTCCATGGCCACCTGTGGATGCCCTACGCCGTGGCCGCCGTGGTGCTGCTGCTGACGCTGCTCTTTGTCGGCCTGCTTCGCTCGCTTGCCGCCGCCGAAGCCCGCAGCGTAGCGCTGCGGCGCAATCTCAGGGCCATGGAATTGCAACGCGTGCGGCTTGCCGAAACGCAGGAAATGGCCAATGTTGGAGGCTACGAGTGGGATACGCGTGATGGCCGCCAGCGCTGGTCCGATCACCTGTACCGGCTGCTCGGGCGAGAGGTTGGCGATCCGCCGACGCCCGGCCCGGACTTCTTCTTCGGTACGGTCGTCCATCGAGACGACACCGCCGCCGCACGCGATGCCGTGGGCCGCGTGCTCGAGGATCGCGGCCCGGTTACGCTGCAATGCCGAATCGTGCGGCCGGACGGCAGCGAACGCATCGTCACGACCTTGGCGCAGCTCGAAGACGCCGAAGACGGTGCCCGCACGCGCATCGTGGGCACGGTGCGGGACATTACCGACGAGTGGCGCGCGAGCGAGCGCGAACGCGCGCACCTCCGATTCATCCAGACGATGATGGACAGCATCCCCATTCCGGTGTTCCAGAAGGATCCCACCGGGCGCTTCCAGGCGTGCAACGATGCGTGGTGCCGGTTCATCGGCAAGAGTCGCGACCTGATGCTTGGCCGCACCATCGGCGAAATCCTGCCCGGCGACCACGTCGACGCCATCCGCGCGCAGGACGACCGCTTGCTGACCGGCGTTGGGACCGAGAGCATCGACACCGAACTGATGAACGCGAAGGGCGAGCTGCGGCACTTGGTGCTGCACAAGGCAAGCTACGCTGCCGAGGACGGCGCGATCGAGGGCCTGGTCGGCGTCGCGTTCGACGTGACCGACATGCGCGCCACCAAGGACCGCCTCGAGCGGACGGTGACCGAACTCGATCGCCGCAACAGGCTCGCCGAACTGCTGGCGGAGTTCGGCGAATCGCTGCAAGCCTGCGTGGGACTGGACGACGCCTACGAGACGATCGCGAAGTTCCTGCCTCGGCTCGTTCCCCGCAGCGTCGGAACCTTGTATCGAATGGAGTCGGGATCCCGGGGCGGCGTCCGCTGCGGCGGCTGGGGGCCTCCCGAAGCGTTCGACGACGCACTGGCCGCGAGCGATTGCGTGGCGATCCGCCACGGCCGACATCGTTGTGTCGCCGACTCGGCCCAGCACCTCAACTGCCGGCACTTCGCGGCGACACCGCCGTCCTACGCTTGCCTGCCGCTTACGTCGCAAGGCGAACTGCTCGGTCTGCTGCACGTGCAATTCCCGCACGCGGACGAAGCCGGATGCGACGCGGTGTCGTCATGGCCGGCGCTCAAGTCCGCCGCGGAACAGGTTTCGCTCGCATTCGCCAACCTGACGGTGCGCGAAGTCCTGCGCGAGCAGGCGACACACGACAAGCTGACCGGTCTCTACAACCGTAATTACCTGAATGCCCGGTTCGAGCAGGACATCAGCCGCGCCAGCCGCACGCGCAGTCCGGTTGCGGTCATCATGATCGACATCGACCACTTCAAGCGTTTCAACGACGACTTCGGGCACGCCGCGGGGGATTACGTCCTGCAAGAACTCGGCGAAGTGCTGCGGCACGCCGGCCGCCCATCGGACACCGCATGCCGCTACGGCGGAGAGGAATTCGTGGTGCTGATGCCCGACACCGAGTGCGAAGTCGCGACGCGCCGCGCGCAAGGCATTCGCGCCGCGGTAAGGAACCTGCGCCTGGAGTGGGAAGGCCAGCGGCTGGGCACGGTCACCGTGTCAATTGGAATCGCGATGTCGCCAGAGCATGGCACCACGCCCGAGGCGATCCTGCGCGCCGCAGACGTCGCTCTTTACCGGGCCAAGGAGCTTGGCCGCGACCGCGTCGTCGTCGCTGCAAGCGAACTGGCGCAATCGGCCACCACCATTGCTTCGCCAATCGGGTTTGATGGCCAGGACAGCTGCTTCGCTGGAAGTTGGCCCATGTCCGTTGACGCACCGACGAAGGCCCACTAATGCACGAACATCAAACGCAATCCACTCAGGATTGGTCATGACAACATTGCTCAGGCAGGTGGCGTTTTTCGTCACCAACGGGCAACGAGGTCGTCGTATTTGCGATCCAACTCCGGCCAAGCCGGAAACAGCAGGCCCCGAGCGAAGTGGGGCAAGTGTCGGCGTGGAATCAGTCAGCGCTTGCGGCGCGAAAAAGCGAGCCCGGCGAGCCCAAGGCCCAGCAGCGCGAGGGTGCCAGATTCGGGCACTGCATTCCCCGGCGTGATGGCGAAGTTCGTTTCGGCGAACGTGACAAGCGCATCTCGTCCGGTCTGACCCGCGAGATTGGAGAATCGGGCAAGTATTTTCAAATCGGAAGTGTTGTCATCGAGGTCGGTGGAAAACACCAGCCGAGGCACGTCCAAACTGCTGTTGAAGTAGATGAAAAAACCGGCACCAGGAGAGGTGATCTGGTTCGCGATCAGGTTCGCCGCGTTCCCGGCGCCAAAGGGCGTCGCCGAATTGGCGTCGTCGTCGAACGAAAGTAGGACGATCACATTCAAGCCGCTGGCCGGCAGGTTTGCGGCAACGTCGTTGGCGAAGAAAATGGTACTCCCGATGCCGAACACGGTCGGGTCGAACGCCAGCACGTCGGAAGCGATGTTGAAATTAATGGACGGTTCCCCACCGACGACCTGGCGTCCAGGAGTCGTCAACGCGGTGGAACCGGCAAACGGGTCGGTCGCGAACGTGAAGGTAGCGGCGCCTGCGGTCGTGTGGTGGGTGAATAGTACGACGAGAAGTGCCACGGCCAGCAATTCCAGAATCTGCGATTTCACATTGACCTCCTCGGTGTCGTCCGGCCCGTGTTTCCGACCCATCTGATTGCCGGAGGCACAATCCGCGCCCGCACGCAGAATGAATCATTGGATTCAAAGGTTTGCGGAGTCGAAGGGAATCGAATCCGGTGCTGCGGCACCGCAATATGTAAAATTTTACGACGCGCCAAGACTCACCATCGCGCACGTCGCGACGTGCTGGTTCACTGTCGCGGCGCACGCGATCCACGAACACCGCGCCGGTTTCGACCCGG
>JBDTNR010000191.1:0-6837 GCA_039933655.1 Betaproteobacteria bacterium
CGTGGCTGTCGTTCGTCGCGACGGGCAAGGCGCGCTCGCGCATCCGCCATTTCCTGAAGGGCCTGCAGCAGAAGGAGTCGGCGGCGCTCGGCGAGCGGATGCTGAACCAGGCGCTCGCGACACTCAAGGTCGAGCCCGACGCGATCGCGTGGGACCGCTGGGAAGCGCTGGCGAAGGAATACGGGACCAAGACGCAACTCGACATCCTGGCCGACATCGGCCTGGGCAAGCGGCTGTCGTTCGTCGTCGCCCAGGCACTCACCCGCGCGCCGGGCAAGCCCGACGAAGCGCCCGCGCCGTCGAACGCCAAGCTCGGCGCGCTGACGCTGCGCGGCGTCGAAGGCGTGGCGATCCAGTATGCGAAGTGCTGCCGGCCGATCCCCGGCGACAAGATCATCGGCCAGTTCCGCCGCGGTCACGGCCTGCTCGTCCACACGCGCGACTGCATCACGATGAAGAAGCAGCGGCTCGACCCATCGGAGCTGGTCGACGTGGAATGGGCGGTCGATGTCGAGGGCGTATTCGAGACCGGAATCCGCCTGCTCGTCGCCGACCGGCGCGGGCTGCTGGCCGACCTCGCGCTGGCGATCGCCGACGCCGACGCCAACATCGACACCGTATCGATGGAACGCCCCGACGGCGGCGAGGTGATCGCGATGTTCTTCGGCGTGCAGGTGCGCAACCGACGGCATCTCGCGCAGGTGCTGCGCTCGCTGCGCCGCGTGCCCGACGTGAAAAGGGCGCAGCGGACGCGGACGTAGCATCTGCTCCGACGCGCCGCGACGAGTCTCAGCGCGCCGCTGCTCCGCACACCACCGTGCCGATTTCGGCCATCGCGCCCGGGTCGTTCGGCACGACGATGCGCGCCGAGCACGCCACCCCCGTGTCCTGCCGCAGCACGTATTCGCCGGGCTCGACACCCTCCACATAGAACTCGCCGCGGCGGGCGGTGAAGCTGCGCAGCACGACACCGTCGCGCTCGAGACGCAACTCGCGGAATTCGAGCGGCTGCTCCTTGCCGCCCTGCAACTCCACCAGCTTGCCGACGATTGCGTGGTTCTTGCGTATCGCGAACGTGACGAGCGTTCCGCTGCGCGTCGGCGGCGAGATCACGATCTCCGATGCGGGGAATACGTAATCGAGCGGCAAGTCCTTCGTGCCGAAGGCGATGAAGTTGTCGTAATAGGCCGTGATGTTGGTGGCGACGACCTCACCGCGCGCGTTGGTTTTGCCGACATACCAGCCGTTGGCGTAGACCGGGACGTCCTCGAGACCGGGGATGCGGACCAGCGCGAAACTGTCCTGCACGGGACGCGAAGTGAAGAGCCTGCCGCCGACACCCCCGAAGCTGCCGGCGACGAAAAGCCGCGTCAGGCCGGCTCCGCCTTCGGGGCGACTCGCGCGCGCGTACTCCGCGCCGAACGACGCGTGCTCAGCGTTGGCTTGCACGAATGCGCGCCCGAACATGGCGTCGGGCGCGTCGCTGTCGAAGCGCCCGGCCGAAAGCTCGTAGCCCAATCCTTCGCCCTCCGGAACGGATTTCTGCAGCGACAGTGCCTGCGAACTCCCGTCGCTCGAGCCGCCGGCTGCGGCGACCACCGACGTCGTCGTGTCGAGGAAATAGCGGAACGACAGCAGCCAGTTGTTGGACGTCTGCGGCTCCATCGTCCGCACGTAGTTGAGCGACAGGAGGCCCTTGCCGCCGAGCATGCTGCGCGTATAAGTCACGTTCGTGATCTTCGCGTCCGGGCCGTCGTAGCTCGTCAGCCCGTTGTACGTCGCCGTGAGGGTACCGAGGTTCGGAAAGTACAGCGAGCCGGACGCGTACTGCGTGCCCCTGACGCGATAATCGGCGACAAGGTCGGACAGCTGCGCGTAGTCGCACGCGCGGTACAGCGAGCCGACGTTCACGCTGAAGTGGGTCCCGGTGTACGAGTAGGCGACCGATGCCGCGGGGGCCGAGCCGCCGTTGCGTCCGCCGATGGAAATCCCCGCGCCGACGATGCCGAGCGGCGACTGATAGGTGCCGAACGGGCCGACGTTGTACAGGTCCTCGGTCGCCTGGCCGCGCAGGCCCAGCGTCAGCTGGTTGTTCAACGCGTAGCGATGGAACGCGGATGCCGCCAGGTCGCCGTAGTCGTCACTGACGACGCCATACTGACGGCGCAGGAAGCCCAGGTTGTAGCTGTACTCGTGCAATCCGGCGGCGAGCCCGACGTTGGTCGCGAAGAAGAATGGTTGCTGCAACGTCTGTTCGCGCCCGAAGGGATCGCGGAGCACGATCGCCACGTTCTGCCCGCCGGTCAGGCCGTTGGTGATGTTGGTGATGTCGAGCGGACCCGGCTGCACCTGTCGCTGCGCGATGAGATTGCCGTCGATCCTGACCTGCACGGTCGACGGGAAGGCGACTTCCGTGGCGAACGACGCCGTCGGATACTGGACGAAGTACGGGTCCATGGAATAGAACTTGGTGAGGCTCAAGCCGCCCAGCGGCACCGATCCGTTGAGGTCGAAACCGGGGGTGAAGAAGTCGCCGAGCGTCCAGCGACGCAGGTCGGCGCGTTCGTCGTACTGCACGTTGGTGAGCAGCCGCGTGAAGCCGTTTTGCGTGCCGCTGCCCCATTGCTGGCTCGTCGTGTTGTAGAGGAGCCAGTTGCCCGTTCGCGCGCCGAATTCGGTGGCAAACTGGTATTGGCGCTCGCCAAACGCATCGTCGCCGTTGGCGTTCAACCCGTAGTTGACGAAGAAGCTGTTGTCGGCGGGAAAGAGCACGCCGGTGCGGCGGTCGGGTCCTAGGTTGATCGTCGTCGCTGGCAATGCGCGAGCCGGGACGCGCAGGTCAAGCGTCACGGAGGCGGCGTCGAACTTCACGTCGAGATCGGGCATCGCCGAAACGTCGATGTACGACTCGCCATCGACGACGACCCGCGGGACGGCGCCCGGGGCCAGACCCCACTTGGCGAACTCGGCGAGCGGCACCAGCAGGTGTCCCTGATCGTCGCGCAGGATCGCGAGATCGCCTTTGTTGACCGTGTTGACCAGCACGCGGGCGATCAGCATCATCGGCCGAACGGCCTTGGCTTCGTCCCCGTGTGCGGGCTCCGGCCCGGCCGCGACAGCCACCGAAATTTCAAAAAAGAGCAGGAGCGCGACGACCGATGCGGAGACGGCGAGCGGGCCCAGCCTATGTGCAGGCGCCGGGATCGACATCGACCTTGCGTTTCAAGTCCACGCGTTCGGCCGCGACGACGGCCTCGATCGCGACGAGCCTGCCGCAGAACTCGGGAGCGATGTCGAAGCGCATCGTCCGCGTGGCGCCGGCGAGGAAATAGCGGTCCGGAAACGTCTGCGTGAACAACCGGCTGCCGTCACGCGCGAGGCCGGCAAGCTCGACCTCGTCGGCGCGGATGTGCACGTTGCCAGTGTTGGCGACCGCCCAGTCGACCTGGCGGCCGGCGACGGCGAGGCGCACGATCTCGCCCTTGCGCTCGGGTTGCGCCGGCGCCACGAACACGCCGACGCCGACGCGCAGGAAGATGCGCAGTGACGTCCCTTGCGCCGGCTCATCCGGCGCCGCCGCGGGCGGGAGTTCCTCGATGAACAGCCGGTACGTTTCCTCGCGCGTCACTGGCGCGGCCCGCACGCCGACGCGCACGATGCGCGACTCGCCCGGCAGGATCTCCATCGTCCGCGGAAAATAGATGAGCGTATCGGTGGGCTCGTACTGATCGATGCCTTCCGCGTTCTGGGTCCAGCCCATCGCCTGCACCTGCATCCGCAACGGCGCCGTATCGTCGTTGCGGACGACGACCTCGCTGGCGCGTGTCGCGCGGTCGAGCGTCACCCGCAGCGGATTGATGACGAACTCACCCGCGGCCGCGGACGAGGACAGGACCAGCGCCGCCAGCAGCCAGCGCGCGAGACTCCGCCTGGTCGCCGCGGCGTCCATTCAGGGCGTGACCGTGGCGGTGAGGATGTCGGAATACGCGCCTACCCGGGCGTTGACGTAGTTGGCGCCGAGCAGCGTCCCGGTGATGCGCCACGTTTCATTGGCGCCGGAGCCGCTGACGAAGGTCGCCGTGATCGTGTAGGGAATGTACGCATTCTGCGTCGCGTGCTTCATGCGCAGCGGCGCGCTGCCGTTGGCGCCGGAAAAGCCCCAGGTCGGCGAGAGGCTCGCGGGAAGGCAACGAACGCCGACGTTCATCGACGCGGTGACCGTCGACGGCGCCGACGGGTCAAGCGACGGGAAACTGATCGGGCTGCCCGCCGTGCGAAACGTGCAATTCTGAGCATGCACGCCGGCGGACGCGGCCAGCGCCACCGCGGCGGCCAGGCACCGCAACCCCAGGCAGTACAGCGATCGGGTCGGAGCGTTCATAGGAGGGAGGCGTTGCGATTAGACCACCATCCGGCGGCGAATCAAAGCACCTCGTCGGTGGCGCGCTTTCGCGCTTGCGTCACGGCGTGACGGTGACCGTCATCGTCCCCGTATACGCACCCGCGCGCGCGTTCTGGAACACGGCCGGGGTGATCTGGCCCGTCACGGTCAGCGTGCGGTTGCGCCCGCCACCCGTGCCGAGTCCGCGCCCCGCACCATTGTTCGTCGATGTGATGGTGGCCGGCATCGTGGGCGTACCGGGGCAGCCGCCACACGTCAGCGTGACAGCCGCGGGAACGATGAAGGTCGGCATCGTCTGATTCGTGCAGCGGTACGTGATTGCAGCGTTGCCCGTCGCCGTAACGGCCGAGCTGGGGTCGATGTTGCGTCCGCTGCTGCCGACGTTACGGATGTTGACGACCGGTGCCGCCGTGAAAAACTTGCAGACCGGCACCACCGTCGCGTTGACCGACACCGCGACATTGGCCGATGCATGCGTCTCGCCGGCGAGGCACGCGACCAAGGCTACGACCAACAGTGCGGGGCGAACCATGAATGTCGTCGGCCCGGTCGGCGTGGCCGCTCCGCGAAGGCCGCGTCACTTCGCAGCCTCCGCGCGCCGTCCGGAAAAGGGACGAGGTCAGGGCGAAACGCTGACGGTGATGCTGCCCGTGTAGGCACCCGCCGCCGCGTTCTGGAAGTTGGCCGCGACGATCGTGCCGGTGACGGTCAGCGTCTTGTCCTGCCCGCTGCCCATGCCGGTGCCGGCTCCGCCGTTGGTGGACGTGATGGCCGGCGCCATCGTCGGCGCGCCGGAGCAGGTCGAACAGGTCACCGTGGCCGACGTCGGAACGGTAAAGGTCGGCGTCGTGCCGTTGGAGCACTTGTAATTGATGGCGGCGTTGCCGGTGGCCGACGACGCGGAGCTCGGATCGATGTTGCTGCCGGTGGCCGTGTTGGTCAGGTTCACCACCGGGGCCAACGTGTTGAACTTGCAGACGGGGACGATGGTGGCGTTGACGGTAACGCTCAAGCTGTCGCTCGCCTGGACGCCGGGGCTGCCGAACGACGCCACGACGGCGGCGAGCAGCGCTGCATGTTTGATGACATCGGTCTTCATGTGGTTCCCTTTCCGTGTATTGGCTACTTGGGTTGGCTTTTGGGGGCCCGCCTGGTTTGGTTGCGGCCAGACCCCTGCTGGATCCTAAGTAGCAATACGTATGCCAGCGCCGCGCCCAGCGCGGCACATGGCCGTGCCGCATATTTTTTACTTATATATCAAATAGTTGTCGACCATCACACCCTGCGGGGATCGGCCGTCCTGACGGAGCGCACCCCAGTTTCGAACGGGAAAAGACACCCGCGATGGGGACGCGGCGGCCGGACTTGTGCCACCAACGTGCCGATCGGTGGCACGGTGGTCGACCAGGATTGAAGGGGTGAATGATGTAGGTCAAACAACGGAGTCGCTTGCCCGTATTCCTACGGATAGGCATGGACGCCCGTGCCGCGGAGAATCATCCTCGTGAACCACAGCTTTCCGCCCAAGCCCGTCGCCGCAGCCACCTTGCGTAGAGCGCTGATGCTGCTCGCAGGCACGACGCTGCTTGCGGCCGGGTCGGCGAACGCCCAAGGGACGCAGGCGACCGTCACCATCAACGCCACCGTCCTCGAAGTGCAGTGCACGGCGCAGCAGCGGCTGCGCATCCGCGCCTGTGCGCCGGCACAGGAATCCTGGTCGCGGGAGGGCCGCAAGGAGCTGCTGGCGCGCAATGCGGCGCGCGGCGCACTCGCCGGTGCGGCTCAGCCGCAATACGACATCCGCGTGGATGCCGGGCGGCAGGTGATGATCAGGACGCTGCTGTACTGATCGTCGTGGCGTGCCTCACCACGCCGTCTCCCGCTCCGCCGTCGCGCCGATCTTGTGGATCGTCAGGTCGGCGCCGTTGAATTCCTCCTCGGCGTCCAGCCGCAGCCCGACGGTGGCCTTCAGCGCACCGTAGATGATCGCGGAGCCGGCCACCGCGATGGCGATGCCCAGCAGGGTCCCCGCCGCCTGCGCGCCGAACGACACGCCGCCCAGGCCGCCCAGCGCCTTGGCGCCGAAGATGCCGGCGGCAAGCCCCCCCCAGGCGCCGCACAACCCGTGCAGCGGCCACACACCCAGCACGTCGTCGATCTTCCAGCGGTTCTGCGTCAGCGTGAACATGAACACGAACAGCCCGCCGGCGACGAGGCCGGTGGCGAGTGCGCCCAGCGGGTGCATGACATCCGATCCCGCGCAGACGGCGACGAGCCCGGCCAGCGGACCGTTGTGGACGAACCCAGGATCGTTGCGGCCGACGACGAATGCCGCCAGCGTGCCACCCGCCATCGCCAGCAACGAGTTCATCGCGACCAGGCCCGAGATCTTGTCGATCGTCTGCGCCGACATCACGTTGAACCCGAACCAGCCC
>JBDTNR010000192.1:0-6786 GCA_039933655.1 Betaproteobacteria bacterium
CCCCCAAGGGGGAGCAGTTCGTGGCTCGGGGCGGCCCTTCCCCGCGAACGTCCCTTCTCATTTCGGAGCCGGCGCGAGTTCTCCGGACGGCTTCAGCGTCAGCGGCGGCGCGGACTTGCCGCTGTCACCCTTGCCGGAATCGCCCTTGCCGGGCAGCGCATCGCTCTTCGGCTGGAAGGTGCCGCGCACCCGGTCGCTGCGGCCGGCTTCGCCGGTAACCGGCGTCGTCGAGGCGCGGCCCTCGGCCTTGAACAGCTCGGTCGCCGAGTTGTACGAGATGTAGTTGCTTCGCACTTCGTCGGCGCCGCGCTTCAATATCGCGTTGTCGAAGAGTTCGAGCTGCTCCTTCTGGCCGTCATATTCGGCACGCTGCGCCCAGCCCTCGTAGTAGCCCTCGGCGTCGTCGCGCTTCTGGCGGAACGAAAGCGGTGTGCCGAGCGCCGTTGCCGAAAGCGAATTGTCGGCGTTCTGCTTGAAGTCGATGCGGTTCGCCTTGATCGTGAGCGTGCCCTGCGTGATGACGACGTTGCCCTTGAGTATTCCGGTGCGCTTTTCGTAGTTGACCTCGCCGTCGTCGGACGTGAACGTGATCGGCTTCTCGCGATCGGTCTTCTCGGCGTGAGCGGGCCACGCGAGCAGCATCGCGCAGAAGAAGGTCGACGCACGTAGCAGGGCGGATGGATTGGTCACTTCGGAAGGGCTTGGGGTTGCATCGTGCCATTGACGCGGGAGCGCAATTTCAACGTCTTGGCCTTGTTGTCGAGTTCGAGTCCGACAGATCGGATTATTCCACGAGGCTCCTCGATCGTCACCGCTTTGTCGGTGCGCGCGATTTCCTTGTCCGGAATCACGTGGAGGTATTCCGTCGTCACCGTTACCGGACCCGCCGGGCTTTCTCCGGGCGACGTCGGGCCGGCTTCCCGCACCGCGCGGACGTTGCCGGTGAAGAATACCTCCTTGCGGTCGCCTGAGAGCTTGCCGTGCGCCGCCGTGACCCGGAATGCCGGCTTTCCCGCTTCGGTCTGGGCGAGTATGGGCTCGGTGAATTCCGTGGTCTGATCGTCGCCGAAGTGCAAGGCGCGCTTGCCGGCGATCGTCTGCGTCGGGCGGCCCTGCGCGTCGAGCGTGATCGAACTGAATACGTCGACGAAGATGTCGGGGTCGTGCCGCGCGGAACCATCGTGGCGCGGGGCGGGCGGCTGCACCTGCGCGTCCAGCCAATACGTCAAGGCGGCGAGGGCGCCCAGCAGCAGCACGGGCGACCACGACGTGATGCGGTCGACAATCGAGCGGGCGGTGGCGTCGCGCGACATGGACTTGACTCTAAGCCGCGCGCGGCGGCACGCCGGCCAGCGTGTGGCCCTGCGCAGCGAGAATCAGTTCCGCGATTTCGCGCACGGCGCCGGCACCGCCTTCGCGCGCCGTGACGTAATGCGCCTGGTCGCGCACCGCAGCCGGCGCGTGGGGAACCGTCACCGCGAAGCCGCAGGCGTTGAAGATCGCGACATCCGGCAGGTCGTCGCCGATGTGCGCGCAATGCTCGGGCGCGATGCCGAGCCGCGCGCGCAGCTCGTTCCACGCGGGTAGCTTGTCGACGACGTCGAGCACGACATGCGCGATATTGAGCCGGCGCGCCCGGTGCGTCACCGCGGGTGCGGCGCTGCCGGTGATCCACGCGACGACGATGCCCGCGCGCGCGAGGAGGTTGAGACCGACGCCGTCGAGGGCGGAGAACGCCTTCATCTCGTGGCCGTGATCGTCGACGTAGATCCTGCCGTCGGTCAGCACGCCGTCGACATCGCAGGAAAGCAGACGCACGCGGCGCGCGCGGACCAGTGCATCCGTGGGCATGGCGGTCAGACGATCCTGGCGCGGAAGAGGTCGTGCAGGTGCAGCGCGCCCACCAGCCGGCCCGCGTCGTCGACGACGAGCAATTGCGACACCTTGGGCGGCGCTTCCATCGTCTCGACGCAGTCGACGGCGAGCTGCTGCGCGCGGACGATGCGCGGCGTCCGCGTCATCACCTGCGATACCGGCACCGCACCCACGTCGCGGACACGATCCAGGCAGCGGCGCAGGTCGCCGTCGGTGAAGATCCCGGCCACGCGGACGTCGGCATCGATCACCGCGGTCATGCCCATGCCCTTGCGGCTCATCTCGACGATGGCGTCGGCCAGCGTGGCGTCGAGCGGGGACATCGGCAACGCGGCACCCGTGCGCATGATGTCGGACACGCGCGTGAACAGCCGGCGGCCGAGCGTGCCGCCCGGATGCGAGCGCGCGAAGTCTTCCGCGGAAAAGCCGCGCGCGTCGAGCAACGCCAGCGCCAGCGCGTCGCCGAGCGCGAGCGCCGCCGTTGTGCTCGCCGTTGGCGCGAGGCCGAGCGGGCAGGCCTCGGTGTCGACGGCCGCATCGAGATGAATGTCGGCGGCCTGCGCCAGCGAGCTCTGCTCGTTGCCGGTGAGCGCGATCAGCCTCGCGCCTTCGCGCTTCAGGTGCGGCGTCAGCGTGACGAGCTCGTCGGTCTCGCCGGAGTTCGACAGCATGACGACGACATCGTCGGGCGTAATCATGCCGAGGTCCCCGTGCGATGCCTCGGTCGGATGCACGAAGAACGCGGGCGTGCCCGTCGATGCGAGCGTGGCGGCGAGCTTGCGGCCGACGTGACCGGATTTGCCGATGCCGCTGACGACGACGCGGCCGCGGCAGTTGAGAATCAACTCCACGGCGGCGACGAACGGCGCCCCGATGCGGGCGGCGACCGCGGTGATCGCGCTCGCTTCGGTGACGAGCACCTGCCGGGCGAGCGCCAGTGCGCGTGCGGCATCGACGGCCTTCGTTTCCGCCGCTTTGGTCGCCTCGTCCGGAACCCGGCTGTTCATCTGCACAGTATAACTGTCGCGTCGCAGGTGACCACAGCCGCGCGATCGCCCGTTGTCGATGGCGGTTGTGTCGATGGCGGTTGGTCGACTCGCGCGCATGTGGGACGCCGGCAGTCAATGCGCAGACCTTCCGGTCCTGCACACAAATGGCACCGGGCCGCCCTAACCCATTTGTGCTGACTTATGATTGTCCCGGGACCCAAACTCCGCGCGCGCCAACGTGGCAAGCGGAGCAGGTGTCTCGCGCGGAGATTGGCCACGTTTCATGCCTCAATCGCTCATACTGATCATCACACTGCTTGCGGCGGCCGTCGTCGTCGTCGTCGTGTGCCGCCTGGTGCGTCTGCCGCCGATCGTCGGCTATCTGCTGGTCGGCGTGGCGGTGGGTCCGTTCGCGCTCGCCTGGGTGCCGTATGACGACACGACCCGATATGTCGGTGAGTTCGGCGTCGTCTTCCTGATGTTCTCGATCGGCCTCGAGTTCAGCCTGCCGCAGTTGCGCGCGATGCGCCATGCCGTGTTCGGCCTGGGCCTCGCGCAGGTCGCGATCACCACGGTGGGGGCGATGGTCGCGCTGCACTTCGTCGGCTACGGCTGGCAGGCCGGGCTCGTGCTCGGTGGCGCCCTCGCGATGAGTTCGACGGCCATCGTGTCGAAGATGCTCGCCGAGCGGATGGAGCTCGGGACGCCGCACGGTCGCGACATCATGGGGATCCTGCTGTTCCAGGACCTGGCAGTCGTCGCCTTCCTGATCGTGATCCCGTCGCTGTCGAAGTCCGGCAGCGAACTGGCTACGGCGCTGCTGATCGCAGCGATCAAGGCGGCGGCGGCGCTGGCTGTCATCCTGTTCCTCGGCCAGAGGCCGATGCGCGCGTGGTTCCATCTTGTCGCGAGCCAACGCTCGTCGGAGCTTTTCGTCCTCAACGTGCTGCTGGTGACGCTGGGGCTGGGCGCGCTGACCGAGTCGCTCGGGCTATCGCTCGCGCTTGGTGCGTTCCTGGCCGGCATGCTGATCGCCGAGACGGAATATCGCTACCAGGTCGAGGAGGACATCAAGCCGTTCCGCGACGTGCTGCTGGGATTGTTCTTCATCACCGTCGGCATGGCGCTCGACATGAAGGTCGTGCTGGGGAACTTCGGATGGGTGCTGCTGCTGGTGCTCGTGCCGGTGGGGGCCAAGCTGGTGCTGATCGTGGCGCTGGCCAGGGCGTTCCGCGCGCAGCTCGCCACCGCGTTGCGCGTCGGTTTCTATCTCGCGCAGGCGGGCGAACTCGCGCTCGTCATGCTGGCGCTGGCCTTCCAGAACAAGATACTGCCGGAAAACCTGCTGCAGCCGGTGCTGGCCGCAATGATCATCTCGATGCTGCTGGCGCCGGTGGTCATCGAATTCGGCGAGCCGCTGGTGCGCAAGCTGACGGCCAACGATTGGCTCGCGCGCGCGGCGCAGGTCACGCAGATCGCGGCGCGAACGATGGCGCGGCAGGACCACATCATCGTCTGCGGCTATGGCCGCAGCGGGCAGAACCTCGCGCGGCTGCTGGACGCTGAGCAGATCGCGTACATCGCCATGGACTCGGATCCGCAGCGCGTGCGCGAGGCGGCGGCGGACGGCAGCAGCGTCGTCTATGGCGACGCGAGCCGGCGGGAGGCGTTGACGAGCGCCGGCTTGTCCAAGGCGCGGGCGGTGGTGATCACTTTCGCCAATACGCCCGTGGCGCTCAAGATCCTGCATATCGTTCACCAGCAGCGCCCCGAGCTGCCGGTGATCGTGCGCACGGTTGACGACAGCGAGATCGACAAGCTGCTGGCGGCCGGGGCGACCGAGGTGGTGCCGGAGGTGCTCGAAGGCAGCCTGATGCTCGCCTCGCATTCACTGTTGCTGGTCGGCGTGCCCCTCCATCGGGTGTTGAAGTGCATACGTGCCGTTCGCGAGGAGCGCTACGGCCTGTTCCGCGGCTTCTTCCATGGCGCGTCCGACATGGCGAACGCGTCCGACAATCTCCAGGTGCGGTTGCATACGGTGGTGCTGCCGGACCGGGCGTCGGCCGTCGGCAAGACCCTCGGCGAACTGGACATCGAGGGCCTGGCGGAGGTGACGGGCGTGCGTCGCCGCGGCATGCGTTCGCAGCGGCCGGGACCGGATTGGCGGTTCGAACCCGGCGACGTCGTCGTGCTCCTCGGCGCACCGGATATCCTGGCGCTGACCGAGCGGAAGATGCTCAAGCCCTAAAAGGCGTCAGACCCGGAATCGGGCTCCGTTGGCTGCGGAGTTGAACGCAGGACGTCCGCTCCGGTCTGACGTTGTCCCCCACCGGACGGCGAGGATCGGGGCGCGCCGATTTTTTTGCGGCCATGGTCGCCGCCGGCGCCGCAATGACCCTTCCGCAAACATGTCCTACGCTAACTGACCGCGGGTCATTGCGGCTTCGGAAGGGGTGCAGATACAATCCCATCCCTTCCCTATCGCGCCCTGGCTTCCCGCTTGAACACCTCCCCGCCCCGGCCCGCTGCCTCTCCCGCCTCCGCCGTGACGCCTGCCATCGAAATGGAGGACGTCACGTTCGGCTACGACCGCAAGCGTCCCATCCTCACCGGCATCAGCCTGACCATCCCTCGCGGCCAGGTGGTGGCGATCATGGGCGGATCGGGATGCGGCAAGACCACGATCCTGCGGCTGATCGGCGGCCAGTTGCGCCAGCAGGCGGGCGACGTGCGCGTCGACGGTCAATCGGTGCGGCAGCTCGACCGCGACGCCCTGTTCGCACTGCGCCGGCGTATCGGGATGCTGTTCCAGTTCGGCGCGCTCTTCACTGACATGACGGTGTTCGAGAACATCGCCTTTCCGATCCGCGAGCACACCGACCTTGGCGAATCGCTGATCCGTGACCTGGTGCTGATGAAGCTGCATGCGGTGGGCCTGCGCGGTGCCGCGCAATTGAAACCGTCGGAACTTTCGGGCGGGATGGCGCGGCGCGTGGCTCTTGCGCGGGCAGTCGCGCTCGATCCGATGCTCGTGTTGTACGACGAGCCGTTTGCCGGACTCGATCCGATCTCGCTTGGGGTCGTCGGGCAGCTGATCCGCAAGCTCAATGACGCGCTCGGAGTCACGTCGGTCGTCGTCACCCACGACGTCTACGAATCGCTGAAGATCGTCGATTACCTGTATTTCGTGTCGGCCGGCCGGATCATCGCGCAGGGGACGCCGGACGAAGTGCGCAACTCGACCGATCCGTTCGTCCGCCAGTTCGTCGACGGCGAGCCCGACGGGCCCGTTCCCTTCCATTACCCGGCGCGCCCCTACGCCGAAGAGCTGGCCGCCGGTGTCGCATAACACGATCGTCAACGGAGTGCGCCGCATCGGCGCCGGCACGCTGCAGGCCATCGCGCGGGCGGGATTCGCCGCGCGCTTCTTCATCGCGGTGCTGATCCACTCGCCGTCGGCGTTCCGCCGGCTGCAGCTGACGCTGCGCGAGGTCTATTTCTCGGGTGTGCTGTCGCTCGTCGTCATCATGGTCTCGGGGCTGTTCGTCGGGATGGTGCTGGGGCTGCAGGGTTACGACACGCTGAACAAGTACGGTGCCGGCGATTCTCTGGGCATATTCGTCGGCCTCTCGCTGGTTCGGGAACTTGGTCCCGTCGTGGCGGGTCTGCTGTTCGCGAGCCGTGCGGGCAGCGCCGTCACCGCCGAGATCGGCCTCATGAAAACGACCGAGCAGCTGTCGGCGATGGAAATGATGGCCGTGGATCCCCTCGCGCGCATCGTCGCGCCGCGGTTTTGGGGCGGTGTGATCTCGATGCCGCTGCTGGCCGCGCTGTTTTCGGTCATGGGTGTGTTTGGTGCCTACGTGGTCGGCGTGCGCCTGATCGGCGTCGACAACGGCACGTTCTGGGGCAACATGCAGGC
>JBDTNR010000193.1:0-6766 GCA_039933655.1 Betaproteobacteria bacterium
CAGTTCAGCGGCAGCTACGAGGTCCTCACCAAGACGGCCACCACGTTCACGTATCTGATGCCGGTGGCGCCCGCCAGCAATGCGACGGGCGGCACGCGGCAGTTCTATGTCGCCTCGGCTTTCTGCCGCAGCGGCAACTTCATGACGACCTGCCCGCAGCAGGCGGTGAACATCTCGACTTCCACGTTCAACCTGGCCAGCATCACCCGACCGGGGCCGATCGCCACCGGTGGCGCCGTCACGGCGACGGCCACGGGCACGATCGCCCAACTGGCATACCTCAACTCCGGGGACCAAGTCACGATCTACCACACGGTCGCGCTGCCGATTCCGGCCACCACGTCGGCGCCGTACTATGGGACGTTCACGATCACCAAGACCAGCGCGACGACCTTCACGTACACGATCACTGCCGTCGGCGGAACCACGCCTCTTTCGGCAGCCGGCAACCGAACCGTTGTACTGACCGGCGCTGCGTTCGCGCCGCCCCCGGTCCATGCTGCGGAATTCAATCGACTCGCCTACAACCCGGCCGTCAATTACCAGCCGCCCCTCAAGGCTGACGGTCTGCCGTTGGTCGACGCTGGATTCACCGACGCGAACGGCAACTACGGGTCCACCGCCACGCTGTGGGCTACGGCGACGGTTCGTCGCGATCCGTACGCTACGTATGAAGCGACACCGATGTGGGCGGCGACGACGCGTGACGCCCTGGGCGCCAAGGTGCTGGTACCGTTGTACTGCAACACCGATTGGCCGCTGCTGGTCAACGACCCGAACTATCCAGCCGGTCCCAACGGCGCCACGATGCTCGACGCCGGCGATGCGAACGGCCAGTATCTATCGGGCACCGGCGCATGGTGCCGGATCAACGGCACCGCGTACGATGTGTCCGCGACCTCGGGCGCGCCCGCGGCCAACGCCGACTACAACTATCCGTGGCAGCTGACGTCGGGCGCCAACAATGCCAAGTACTTCTATCGGTTATTGACAGCCAAATCCATTCATTGCGATCTCACGTCGCCCAACCGGCCGCGCACCGGCGTCATCGCGTCGTGCGCCACTGGAACGCCGCAGTATGCCGGCGTGGCGGTGGCGCAGCGGTGCGTGCAAGGCGGAAACGTCTGCAACCCGTCCGCGGCGCTGCGCAACTACAATCCGGCCGCTTGCGGCACCGACGACCCGCTGCGCTACTGCGCCCCCGGTACCGGCGGCTCCGGCTCCCTTACCCCGGGCACCGGCGCTTTGCCCGAATGCCTGCCATGCACATGTGTCGCCGACACGGCCAACACCGGCGGCAACTGCCGCCTCGACTCCACGGGCACCGGCGGCACCGGTGCCGGCTGTGCGGCGCCGTTCACCACCGGTAACGCCTCCTGCCCGGACATCCAGCCGACCATCACCGGCTGCACCGGGGGCACGCCCGTCTACGCGTTCGACAGCCTGGCGTGCGGCAAATTCCTCTTCGACCCGGTGGCGAACGCCCCCACGACGACAACGCTGCTCGCCGACGCCAACGGCACCGGCGACATGTGCCGGCACAACAACCAGACCTACGCCGTCGGTGGCGCCGCGGGCCTGTTCAAGTACCCCGGCAACTGGCCCGGCGAGGGCAACGGCACCGGCAACTTCAACCAGTCCATCAACAGCGGCTGTCCCGCGGTTGGCACGACGGTCGCCATTCCCCGGCATTACTACACGATCGCCGCGGTGGACTTCTGCGCCGAGCTCAACATCACCGCGAACGACCAATGGCGGGGCTTCGGCACCGGCGGCGTCTGCCAGGAAAAGAACGACTTCACCAAGCACAAGAACGTGAAGTACGGCCAGTTCACCCGCCACGACCTCTTCGCCGGCAATCCGCAAGGCTATCCGGACAACGGCGCCGGCGTCGCCCGGCAGTGGCTCGCCGGCGCCAGCCCGGGGCCCGACAATTCCGAATCGATCAACTACGCCAACTGGTACGCGTATTACTCGACGCGCCTCCTCGCGGGCAAGACGACGTCGGCGATCGCCTTCTCGTTCCTGACCACACCCGCGACGGAACCCATCGCCTATCGTGTCGGCTTCCACAATCTCGGCGAAGAACCGTCTCCTTATGGCGGGGGCACGCCTAACGTCTGGGTCAACGTCGACGACTGGACCCTGGCGCACCGGGGTAACTGGTACAACGCGCTGTTCGGCATCTCCGTCAGCAATTTCAAGACGCCCACGCTCGATGCGATGCTGCGGATCGGCAACCTGTTCGAGACGGGCGGCGCCGCCGGCGTCGCCGCCGAGGTGAATCCGCTTCCGGGATCCGCCGCGGATCCGATTTCGCTCGATGCCGGAGGCAATCCGGTCAGCTGCCAGAACAACTACCACATCCTTTTCACCGACGGCAAGACGAACCAGATCGGTTTGCCCACGACGGCGGGCGACCAGGACGAAACCATACCGGCAACGCTCGCGGCCATCGCTGAAGTTCCACCCGATCAGGTGCTACCCAACTTGAAGCTGGGTGGCGCGTGGCTCGCGCCGTTCAAGCAGGGCGCACCGGCGGTCGGCAATACGCTGGCCGACGTGGCCACGTACTACTGGGCGCGCGACCTGCGGCCGACGCTCAAGAATGACGTCCCGTCATCGTCGGGCAAGGTCACCACCGTGGGCGTCACCGGCCAGGGCGACCTCGACTGGACGAAGGACGTCGCTTACTGGCAGCACGTGAACTTCAACGCCATTTCGTTCGGTACCGAAGGCGTGTTGGATGCGTCCAACCAGCCCGGCGTCATCGCCGACATCGTCGCCGCCACCAAGACGTGGCCGAATCTCACGCAGCCGAACAATCCGCTGTATCCGCTGGGCAGTGCCGCGGGCGCGGCCGCGGTGGACGATCTGTGGCGGGCAACGGTGATGTCGCGCGGCGCGTTCGTCAACGCGCGCTCACCGATCGAGGTGTCGTACGGCCTCGCCAGCATCCTTTCGGGCATCCAGAACCAGCGCAAATCGCGCGTGGGCGCGGCGTTCAGCGGCCAGGTGCTCGACGCGAACAACAACGTCATCTACGAAGCGACGATCGAGCCGGGCTGGGCCGGCGACCTGCTGAAGGTCCAGATCGATCCGGCTACCGGCGCCGAGACCACGACATGGTGGAACGCCGCAACCGAGCTCAAGAACCAGATCGATCCGATTCTGACCGGCGTGGCCGAACCCTGGATGGACGAAGCGCATCGCCGCATCGTGACGCTGACGGGCACGATCGGCCCGGGCGTTCCGTTCCGCCGCGCCAGCATTTCCGCCGCGATGCAGAACTCGCTGGCGAACACGGTGCTGCAGCAGGAAAAGCTGGTTTCATACCTGCGCGGCGGCAACACGTACACGAACTCCGTGCCGGTGACGACGACGATCGAAGGCACGAACATCGGCCAGTTCCGCAAGCGCTTCGGCGCGCTCGGCGACATTTCGAACGCACAACCGGCGATCGTCGGTCCCGGCAAGCGCACGGACCAGTACGGTAACCTCGTGCAGGTGCGCGGCTATCTGGAGTCTACTGACCCCGGCTATCCGGCGTTCGCAACCACCATCGAGACGCGTTCCACGCGGATCATCGCTCCGGCCAACGATGGCATGGTCCATGTGTTCGATGCCGGACCGGTGAACCCGGCGGCGGCCGGCGGCGGCACGGAGGTGTTCGCTTTCATCCCCCGCGCACTGTTCAAGGGCGTGGCGGGCAACATCGCCACCGAGGACGTGACCGGCATCCAGGCGCTCGCGTACCAGGACGGCGGCGTCCCGATCTACCACCACCACATGTACGTCGACTCGTCTCCGCGGGTCGCCGACGTGGACTTCAGCGGCGGCGCGGGCACGGACTGGCGGACCATCGTCGTCGGCGGCTTGGGCAAGGGCGGCCCCAGCTACTACGCGCTTGACCTCACGAGCCCCACCGCCGGCGACGAAAGCGCCGCGGCGGCCAAGGTCTTGTGGGAGTGGGACGGCAAGGTGAGCGGCGTCCAGGAAGTTCGCTATTCGTACGGTCGCCCGGTCATCGTCAAGGTCCGCGATTCGTCGTACGCGATGGGGCGCTGGGTGGCCATCGTCACCGGCGGCTACAACAACGTCACCGGCCTCGGCAAGCTGTTCTTCCTCGACGCCACCAACGGCGCGTTGATCAGCACCGTGACGACGTCGGCCGGTTCGGCCGCCGACCCGAGCGGACTTGCCCAGATCCACGCCTTCGTGAAGAACCAGAACAACCAGATCGCCGAACAGATCTATGGCGGCGACCTGCTGGGCAACCTGTGGCGCATCGACGTTTCGGTAAGCGATTCCTACAAGACCGCCACGGCCGAACTGTTCGCGACGCTGTCGGATGGCGCCGCGGCGCAACCGGTCACGACGGCGCCGCAGATCGAGATCGACATCAACAACGGCGTGGATCGCTATGTCTTCATCGGTACCGGGCGCCTGCTCGACAACAGCGACCTCACCGTGCCGACGACGCCGCAGACACAGACGATGTATGCGATCCGCGACGGCACGCTGGGGGCGTTCAGCACCACCGGATTGCCGGTGACGCGCGCCGACCTGCAACCGATCAATGCGGATGGCGTCAGCGCGATCGTCGGCGGCGCACCGAACGGCTGGTATCACGACCTGCCGAACGTCGTCGGCGACGCGGAGCGTATCGTCGTCGACGTGGTGGCGGACGTGAACATCGCGTCCTACGTCGGCACCAAGGTGCAGGACGATCCCTGCCTGATTTCGCTGCCGGCGAAGCTCTACGCCCGCGACTACACCTCCGCTCGGTCGCTGCTGCTCAACAGCGGCGGCACCACGGTGGCGTACCTGGACTTCCCGCAGGGCGCGGTGGGCGTGACCCTTGTGGGTCGCATCCAGGCCGACGGCACGCAGTCGCTGGGCGCGCTCGTTTCCGGCGAAGTGCCGGGCACGACGCCGGTGGATATCCGCAACCCGGTCACCGGCCCGGGCAGCCGGCTGTCGTGGCGGCTGTTGGCGCCGGAGTAATCCGCGCCGATCCCGCGGCGTCTTAGGAACCCGCAAACGCCATCGGCGGCGCACGATCAAACGATCGTGCGCCCGTCGGTGGCGTTTTCGTACTTGCGCGCCGGCCGCGGGCTAGAGGCAACATCACGGCGCCCCGTTCATGACCGCCCTGTCCATCCGCGACCGAGTGACTTCCACCCACCCGCGCACCGACCCGTTGTGGTGGGCCGCATTGGCCTCCGTCGTCGTGCACGGCGGCCTGGTGGCGCTCTCGTTCTGGGCGGGTCCGCGCCCAGGCGGCATCGGCGTCTCGCCCCCCGTAGTCCTGCAGGCAGTGCTGGTGCCCGCGTCGCCGACGGAGACCACCCTCATCGCGAGTCCGGAACCGGCGCCGTTCACCGTGCCGGCAGCGCCGGAAACCCCCGCGGAGCCCGCCGTTACGGCGAACACAGGCGCTACGACGTCGCCGAACTTGACCATGGGCAGCCGGGATTGGGCAATCCTGCGCGTGGCCGCGCAGCCGCTGCGCGACCGTAGCCGCGTTGGCGACTTGTGGAACCGGCAGATCGACGAGTTCCCGATCGAGATCGATTTTCCGGTCCGGCCGGATTCGAAGATCGAGGCCCGCTATCCCCCCGGCGCGCTGGCCGAAGGTCGCGAGGAGTCCGTCGTCGCCTGGATCATCGTCGATGCGACGGGCGCCGTGGAAGAGATCAGCATCCCCGAAGGGTCGCCGGAGTTCGCCGAAGCCGTGCGGGTGGCGCTCAAGGACGCGCGCTTCATTCCCGCGCGCAACGACATGAAGTCCATCCGATTTCCGATTGCGCTCGAGTTCCTCTTCGCGCTTTCGTCCGGCACGGGGACCGCCACCACGGTCGGCGCCAAGTAGTTCGCGTCGGGCGCACCCGATGGCGTCAGCGAAGTGACGCCGACCTCGGGGGCGCGCGGCCCTCTACCCCATCATCGGCATGTGGAACCCGGGCGCCGCGCTGCCGTCGTCCGGCCAGCGCGTGGTGAGCGTCTTCCCTCGCGTGTAGAAGCGCACGCCGTCCATGCCGTGCACGTTCAAGTCGCCGAACAGCGAGGCGCGCCAGCCGCCGAACGAGAAGAAGGCCATCGGCACGGGGATCGGCACATTGACGCCGACCATGCCCACTTCGACGTCCTGCTGGAAGCGCCGCGCGGCGTGGCCGGATCGCGTGAAGATCGCCGTGCCGTTCGCGTACGGGTTGGCGTTGATCAGCGCGATGGCATCGGTCAGCGATTCAACGCGAACCACCGACAGCACGGGACCGAAGATCTCGTCGCGGTAGATGGCCATTGCGGGCATGACGTGGTCGAAGAGCGTCGGGCCGACGAAGAAGCCGTTCTCGTGGCCGGGCACCACCGGCTTGCGCCCGTCGACGACCAGACGCGCACCTTCGGCCACGCCGCGATCGATGTAGGAGGCAACGCGGTCGCGCGCGGCGCAGGTGATCAGCGGACCCATTTCGATGTCGGGTGCAGTACCCGGGCCGATGCTCACTCGCCGCGCGCGCGCGGCGAGCTTGTCGACCAGCGGGTCACCCGCCTCGCCCACGGCGACGATCGCCGAAATCGCCATGCAGCGCTCGCCGGCGGAACCGTAGCCCGCGCCGATGATCGCCTCGGTCGTGAACGCGAGGTCGGCATCCGGCAGCACCACCGCGTGGTTCTTGGCGCCGCCGAGCGCCTGCACGCGCTTGCCGTTGCGCGCGCCGGTTTCGTAGATGTATTTCGCGATCGGCGTCGAGCCGACGAA
>JBDTNR010000194.1:0-6721 GCA_039933655.1 Betaproteobacteria bacterium
TCGCCGACCCCGAGATCCTGCTGCTCGACGAGCCGACCAACCATCTCGACATCAACACGATCCGCTGGCTCGAAAGCGTGCTGAACGCGCGCGATTCGACGATGGTGATCATTTCGCACGACCGCCACTTCCTGAACAGCGTCTGCACGCACATGGCGGACCTGGACTACGGCACGCTGCGCGTCTATCCCGGCGACTACGACGACTACATGATCGCCTCGACCCAGGCGCGGGAACGCCTGCTGTCGTCCAACGCGAAGGCCAAGGACCGCATCATCGAGCTGGAGGAATTCGTCCGCCGCTTCTCGGCGAACAAGGCCCGCTCGAAGCAGGCGACGTCTCGCATCAAGCAGATCGAAAAGCTGAAGCCCGACGACGTGAAGCCGTCGTCGCGGCAAAATCCCTACATCCGCTTCGAATACGACCCGAAGCAGAAGCTGCATCGCCACGCCGTCGACGTCGAAGGGCTGACCAAGGGATGGCCGGGCCTCCCGAAGCCGCTGTTCACGAACCTGTCGTTCATGCTGGAAGCGGGCGAACGGCTGGCGATCGTCGGCCCCAACGGCGCTGGCAAGACGACGCTGCTGCGCACGCTGCTCGGCGAACTTCCGCCGGACCACGGCACGATCAAATGGGCAGAGCGGGCGGTCACCGGCTATTACCCGCAGGATCAGACCGCCGATTTCGAGGCCGAGTCGACGCTGTTCGACTGGATGGCGCAGTGGAAGCAGCCGTCCGACGACGAGCAGATCGTTCGCGCTACGCTGGGACGCCTGCTGTTTTCCGGCGACGAGACGTCGAAGTCGGTGCGGGTGATTTCCGGCGGCGAGCGGGGCCGCATGCTGTTCGGCAAGCTCATGCTGCGGCAACCCAACGTCATGGTCATGGACGAGCCGACCAACCATCTGGACATGGAGTCGATCGAATCGCTGCAGTTGGCGCTCGAGAAGTACGCGGGCACGCTGATCTTCGTTTCGCACGATCGCCAGTTCGTGTCGGCGCTGGCCACACAGGTGATCGAACTCGTCGGCGACGGCGCCGTCGTGCACTTCCGCGGCTCTTACGAGGAATACCTCGCTTCGCGCGGATTGGCGTAACCTGCGAGGGTCGCTGCAGCCGGTCGCGCAGCTGCGACATTTCAGCGCGTTGTCGCGCCGTTCATCCGGTTCCACTTGCATCGAAGGTCGAAACAGTAAAAAATATGCCATTGGGATAGCGTCGTCCGGGCGGTCGCCAGCCAGCCCAAGCGGCGCAGCAGCCTTCAGGCATCGCTAACGAAAGCCCTCGATCCGTGAAAATTCTCGACCGCGTCCTCAATCCCCGCGAAATCAGACGGCGACTGGGCATGAACCAGGAGCAGTTCTGGACGCAAATCGGCGTCACGCAGAGCGGCGGTTCCCGGTACGAAAGCGGACGGGATATGCCCCGCCCGGTCAAGGAGTTGCTGCGGTTGGTTCATGTGGAGCAGCTCGACCTGTCGCAGGTGAAGCGCGTCGACTTCGAGATCATCAGCTACCTGAAGGAGTCGCACCCGGACCTCTACCGGACACTGCGGCGCGCCGTGAAGAGCCGGCACCGCCATTCACCGGACGCGGGTGTCAACCTCGCCGCCGGTGCCGATACCCGGTCGGGCTACGTCGACCCCGACGACATCTCGACGATTCAACCGGACGAGCCGCCGCGTCCCTGACGCCGGTTACCCGGGTTCGTGGACGGGCCGCCTGCGGGCGGCCGTTTTACTTCAGGTCGTGCCGGCGTCCGCCATCCCCGCCACTTGCGCGCTGCACCATGCCGGCAGCACCGCGACCCGGCAAGGTAAAATGACGTTGTCTCGTCGCGGCTTTTCGCGGCGCACCAAGCAGAGATTGCAGGCCACGACCATGACCCACGACAAGGCACGGGTGATCCCGTTCGAGCGTTTGCGGATGACCGACGTCGACGAGGTCGGCGGCAAGAACGCATCGCTCGGCGAGATGATCAGCCAGCTCGCCGGGGCCGGAATCCGGGTACCCGGGGGGTTCGCCACCACGGCGACGGCCTTTCGCGAATTCCTGGCGCACCACGGTCTCGCGCAACGGATCGCCGAGCGCATCCGCGGCCTCGACGTCGAGGACGTCGAGGCGCTCGTCCGGGCGGGCGCCGACATCCGCTGCTGGCTCACCGAGGCCCCGCTGCCGCCGGCGCTGGAACAGGAAATCCGTGCGGCCTATGCGCTCCTGGCTGAGGACGCTCCCGACGCGTCGTTTGCCGTCCGCTCGTCGGCGACGGCCGAGGATCTGCCGGATGCTTCGTTTGCCGGTCAGCAGGAAACATTCCTTAATATCAATGGAGTGGATAACATAATTCATGCGATACGCGAGGTATTTGCTTCGCTCTACAACGACCGCGCCATCGCCTACCGCGTCCACAAGGGCTACGCGCATGCCGACGTCGCGCTGTCGGCGGGCGTCCAGCGCATGGTGCGCAGCGACAAGGGCGCCGCCGGCGTCATGTTCACGCTCGACACCGAATCGGGTTTTGACAAGGTCGTCTTCATCACTGCGGCCTACGGACTGGGCGAGAGCGTCGTCCAGGGATCGGTCAATCCCGACGAATTCTACGTCGACAAGCGCAACCTGGCGGCGGGCCGCCCGGCGATCCTGCGCAAGTCGGTCGGCGGCAAGGCGCAGAGGATGGTGTTCACCGACGCACGCTGCGCGGGCAAGTCGACGGCGAACGTCGAGGTGCCGGCGGCCGATCGCGTGCGATTCTCCATCACCGACGAGGAGGCCGAGGCGCTCTCTCGCGCCGCCGTGACCATCGAACGTCACTACGCCCGACCGATGGACATCGAATGGGGCCGCGACGGCGACGACGGCGAGCTCTACATCCTGCAGGCCAGGCCGGAAACGGTGAAGTCGCAGGAGGAAAACGCCGACCGCCTGCGCCGATACAGGATCAACGGCAAGGCGCCCGTCCTGGCGTCCGGCCGCGCGATCGGACAGAAGATCGGGCAAGGCAACGTGCGCCTCATCAAGTCGGCCGCCGAGATGGCGCGCGTGCAGGCCGGCGACGTGCTGGTCACCGAAATGACGGATCCCGACTGGGAGCCGGTGATGAAGCGGGCGGCGGCGATCGTCACCAACCGCGGCGGCCGCACCTGCCACGCGGCGATCATCGCGCGCGAGCTGGGCGTCCCGGCGGTCGTCGGCTGCGGTGACGCGACGCACGTGCTCGCCGACGGCGCCGCGGTCACGGTGTCGTGCGCCGAGGGCGACACCGGCCACGTCTACGAGGGCCTGCTGCCGATCGAGATCGTCGACGTCGCGCTCGACCGCATGCCGCCGTCGCCGACCAAGATCATGATGAACGTCGGCAATCCGGAACTGGCGTTCGAATTCCAGCGGCTGCCCAACGAGGGCGTGGGGCTGGCGCGGCTCGAGTTCATCATCAACCGCAATGTCGGCATCCATCCGAAGGCGCTGATCGAACTCGACCAGCAGACGCCGGAGTTAAAGCGCGAGATCGAGGCGCGGATCGCCGGCTATCCGAGCCCCACCGCGTTCTATGTGCAGAAGATCGCCGAGGGTGTGGCCACGATCGCTGCCGCGTTCCACCCGAAGAAGGTGATCGTACGGCTGTCCGACTTCAAGTCCAACGAATACTCGAACCTGCTGGGCGGCGACCGCTACGAGCCACACGAGGAAAACCCGATGCTGGGCTTCCGCGGCGCGTCACGCTACATCGCCCCCGAGTTCTACGACTGCTTCGCGCTCGAATGCGAGGCGATGAAGCGCGTCCGCGACACCATGGGGTTCACCAACGTCGAGCTGATGATCCCGTTCGTCCGCACGTTGACCGAGGCGGAGAAGGTCATCGCGCTGCTCGCGAAGAACGGACTCAAGCGCGGCGAGAACGGCCTGCGCGTCGTCATGATGTGCGAGCTGCCGAGCAACGCGATCCTCGCCGAGCGCTTCCTCGAGCACTTCGACGGCTTCTCGATCGGCTCCAACGACATGACGCAGCTGACGCTTGGCGTGGACCGCGATTCGGGCGGGCCGATCGCGACGACGTTCGACGAGCGCGACGACGCGGTCAAGGCCATGCTGTCGATGGCGATCAAGGCGTGCCAGAAGCACGGCAAGTACGTCGGCATCTGCGGGCAGGGCCCCTCTGACCATCCCGATCTCGCGCAGTGGCTGGTGGACCAGGGGATCGAGAGCATGTCGCTCAATCCCGATACCGTCGTCGAGACCTGGCTCGCGCTGGCGGGCGTCCGGCCGCAATAGATACGCCCGGCGGCGACGGCGCCCGTAGGCCGTCGGGCTGATTTCGCCCGCGTGGCGCGCGGGTGTGCAATGCACGGCATGCGCCTGCCGCCTTCCGTGCACGTCGTCCTCGGTCCGTCCCGCCTCGTCGGCGCGGCCATCGGCGTGGCGGCGCTCGCCACGCTCGCCATCGTTCTCGCGCTGCCGCTGCCCGCATGGCAGCAGTCAGCGCTCTTCGTATTGGTGGCCGGCTGGGCGCTCCTCGTGTTCCGCGCCGTCGCGCTGCGCCGCGGCGCCTTCGCCGTGACCGAGCTGCGCCTGGCGCCGGACCTCGTGCTGGTCGTGCACATGGGAGATGGCCGTCTCGTCGCCGGCCATGTGCGCAGCGCCACCTATGTCGGGGCGTGGGTGACGGGCGTCGTCTGGCGCCCCGATGGGGCCCGGTGGTCGCGGGCGGTGCTGATCGTGCCGGACATGCTGCCGGCCGAGGATTTCCGCCGGCTGCGGGTGATGCTTCGCTATGCGCGCAGCGAGGAGGCGCAAGGCGCGCCGCTCAACCAGCCCTGAGCGTTGAACAGCAGCCCGCTGTCGGCTTTCACCTGCCCGGCCAGCAGATGCAGGTAGAGCGGCACCAGCGCATCGGGCGGGGGCAGCGCGGCGCGATACTCCCCGGGATGCGTCTGCCCGCGCAGCGGGCTGCGGATCGGACCCGGCACCACGGCATTGATGCGCAGCTGCGGCCGGTTTTCCCATTCGTCCGCCAGTTCGCGCGCAAGGGTCCCGACGGCGGCCTTGGTCACGGCGTAGCCGCCCCAGTACGCGCGCGGCTGCTCGCCGCGATTGTCGAGCGTGAAGATGACGCTCGCGTCCTGCGCCGCCGACAGGAGCGGCATCAGTGCGCGCGTCAGCCCCATCGGCGCCGCGACGTTCACGCGCAGGAGCGCGAGCCAGCTGTCAAACGACTGATGCTCGATCGGCCCGAGCGACCCCAGCAGCGCGGCGGTGTGGACGAGGCCGTCGAGACGCCCCAGTTGCGCCTGCAGCGCGTCGCCGACGTTGCCGAAGTCGTCCGATGTCGCCTTCGCGAGGTCGAGCGGCAGGATCACGGGCTCAGGGTGCTGCGCGGCCACGATCTCGTCGTAGAGCGCCTCCAGCTTGCGGACGACGCGGCCGTGGAGGACTACCGTCGCACCCTGCGCCGCGCACGCGCGCGCCAGCACGGCGCCCAAGCCGCCGCTGGCGCCGGTGATCAGCACGACGCGCCCGGCGAGCGACGTGAAGGGGGGGGGGTTGGGCAGCGTCGAGGTCATGGGTGGAACGCGCGGAAAATTTGTATCGAGCCCGGCGCGCGCGATGGGCCGCGCGATGATAGCCGATCGCGGGCCGGCGGCGCGCCTGCGCGGGCTCGCCGTTCGCGGAGGTAGTATTTTCCAATCGTCAGAAGCGTCTGAACTGGTTCTGCGTCAGGCAGCGACCTTGGGTCGACGGTTAAACATGCCGAAGAGCTTTGCGCGAGAATCCTGAACGTGCTTTGCAGCGGCATTGTCGATCATGGTGACGGCGAGCTGTTGCAGGGTTTCGGCGGTTAACTCGGGTCGTAGGGTCGATGCGTAGCCGAGAATCGAAGTGAGGCGCTCGTAGGGCGTCATGACCTGCTCCTGCGGGTAGGTCTTCTTGATCTTGCCCTTGGCGTCGACGGTGTCCACGGCGAAGTAGCACGGCCGGTGGAAGTTGAGGTAGGGATTGAGCGCGTCGGCATAGAACTGGTTGATGACGGCGGCGTGCTTCTGCGGTTGCGGTAGCCGGTGCTGGCGCGCAGATTGTAAAGGTGGGAGACCGAGATGCCGGCCAGCTTCGCATAGCGGAGGTCGCCGAAGGACTGCCAGGCGCGGCGCAGTAGTACCTTCGTTGCCGGGCCCGACAGGGTGTTATGCAAGGGATCGAGTTCGGCCAGTAGGGCGACGTCCTCCGGGCCGAAGCGGCGCTTGAAGCTGGTCCGACTGGCTCGCGTCACCGGGTGCAAGTGATGTTCCTGCCGATAGCGGCCAATCAGCTTGGTCAGGTGCTGTCGGGTGTAGCCGGTCAGCCGCTGCATGTAGGCGAACCGCACCCCGCGGTCGCCCTTGCGGAGTTTGAAGTATCGATGTCGGTTCAGTACCTTGGCGACGAAGTGGTAGCGCGCCGCCGGGTCCTCCGTGGTCGAAAACACAACATCCGCGGTGCCCGCGAGAAACTCCCTGATCTGCTCAATCGTGCCGAGCCGTCCTTCGTTCATATCGATCACCATCCATCATGATCGACCCCAAATTGCTGTTTCAGACGCCTATGCCGCTGGAAACACGGACCCCACTTCAGACGCCTATGCCATTGGAAGATGCTGTGGTTTGCCAGCGCCGCCGGCTGACGCTATAATTTCAGCTTCGCCGTGGGGGTATAGCTCAGCTGGGAGAGCGCTTGCATGGCATGCAAGAGGT
>JBDTNR010000195.1:0-6707 GCA_039933655.1 Betaproteobacteria bacterium
GTCGACGGCGCTCGCTGTGGTACGAGAGGGGCGCGGGTCATTCATCGTCAAGTCAGATCGTCCTGGTGTCGCTGAAGTAGAGGTCGACGCCGCCGGTCGCGAAGTTCGGGAGGTCCGCCGCCGTCGCCTGTCCCTCGGGCGAGGCGAGCGCCGCCTGAATCGCCGCCAGCGAATCGAACGTCAGCGTGGCGATCAGGTGATACGGCGCCGGCCCGCCAAGCGTAGAGACCGGGCCCACGCTGACGTCGTAGCGACGCAGGCCGGCGATCGTCTTCGCGAGCGGCACGTGCGTCGCGTAGTAGTAACGATCGAACGCCGCCGGATCCACCGGCGTTTTATACATTGCGATGACACAGGCCATGATGATCCTCCTTCAGGACTTGGTCAGGCGGGCTTCCGCCGAGCGCGCGTGTGCGGTCAGGCCCTCGCCGTGCGCGAGCGTGGCGGCCACGGGTCCCAGCGTCTGCGCGGCGGCGCGCGTCAGGCGCAGGACGCTCGACCGCTTCTCGAAGTCGTAGACGCCGAGCGGCGACGAGAACCGCGCGGTGCGGCCCGTCGGCAACACGTGGTTGGGACCGGCGCAGTAATCGCCGAGCGCCTCGGACGCATAGTGACCGACGAAAATGGCTCCCGCGTGGCGGATTCGCGGCAGCAGCGCGTCGGGATCGGCGACTGCCAGCTCGAGATGCTCGGGAGCGATGCGGTTGACCACGTCGCAGGCTTCCGCCAGGTCGCGCGTCCGCACCAGCGCGCCGCGCCGCGCGAGCGACGCCTCGATGATGGCGGCTCGTGGCATTTGGGCGAGCAGCCGCCGGGCGCTCGTCTCGACGCGGTCGATCAGCGCCGCCTCCGGCGTGACGAGGATCGCCTGCGCCATCTCGTCGTGCTCGGCCTGCGCAAAGAGATCGAGCGCCACCCAATCGGGATTGGCGGTGCCGTCGGCGACGACGACGATTTCGGACACCCCCGCCACCATGTCGATGCCGACGGTGCCGAACACGCGGCGCTTGGCGGCCGCGACGTACGCGTTGCCGGGCCCGCAGATCTTGTCGACGGCGGGAATCGTCGCCGTGCCGTAGGCGAGCGCGGCGATCGCCTGCGCGCCGCCGATCGTGAAGAGGCGCGACACGCCGGCCAGGTGAGCCGCAGCGAGCACCAGCGGATTGCGCACGCCATCCGGCGTGGGTACGACCATCACGATCTCGGCCACGCCAGCCACGTGCGCGGGAATCGCATTCATAAGCACCGACGACGGGTAGGCGGCCTTGCCGCCGGGCACGTAGATGCCGACGCGGTCGAGCGGCGTCACGCGCTGGCCGAGTTCGCTGCCGTCGCTCTCGGTGAAACTCCAGCCGCCGGTCTTCTGCCGCTCGTGATAGGCGCGCACGCGCAGCGCCGCCTGCTCGAGCGCATCGCGTTCCTTCGCGGGCAAGCCGGCGAACGCGTCATGCATCGCCTGCTGCGAGACTTCCAGCGCCGGGAGCGACGCGGCGTTCACGCGGTCAAAGCGCTGCGTGTAGTCGAGCACCGCGGCATCGCCGCGCGCGCGCACGTCGGCGATGATCAATGCCACCTGCGCGTCGATCGCGGGATCCTGCGCGGACTCGAACGCGATAAGCGCGTCGAGGTCGGCGGCGAAACTCGCGTCCGCCGTCGCCAGGCGGCGTAGGGTCAGCGCAGCCATGTCAGGCCGCTCGGCCCGCGTGCGCCGCCTGTACGTGGGCGAGCGCGGCACGGGCCAGCGCGTCGATCAGCGGCTGCATCAGCGCGCGCTTCAGCTTGAGCGCGCCCGGATGGACGACCAGCCGCGACGTGATCGGCATGATGTCCTCCACGGCGACCAGGTCGTTCGCCTTCAGCGTATTGCCGGTGGACACGAGGTCGACGATGACGTCGGCCAGGCCGACGAGCGGCGCCAGCTCCATCGAGCCGTACAGCTTGATCAGGTCGACGTGCATGCCCTTGGCGGCGAAATGCTCGCGCGCCGTCTTCACGTACTTGCTGGCGACCCGGATACGCGCGCCACGCTGCACGGTGCCTTCCCAGTCGTACGAACGTTTCGTCGCCACGACAAGCCGGCAGCGGCCGATGCCGAGGTCCAGCGGCTGGTAGAGGCCTTCGCCGCCGTGCTCGAGCAGCACGTCCTTGCCGGCGATGCCGGCGTCGGCGGCGCCGTACTGCACGTAAGTCGGCACATCGGTCGGACGCACGACGACGAACCGTACATCCGGCCGGTTGGTGGCCAGGATCAGCTTGCGCGACGTCTCGGGATCCTCGGCCGGCACGATGCCCGCGGCCGCGAACAGCGGCAGCGTTTCGTCGAGGATGCGGCCCTTGGCGAGGGCGATCGTGAGGGCAGACACGGCAGGGGGCAATGGCGGCGGCGGAGGATCATTCTACCGTAGCGGGCGGCCGCGGCCGGCGGACCGCTATTGCGGCGCGTCGTCGCGCGCGTCGCGGTCGTAGACGCAGCGGCCGGCGACGTAGGTCGAGCGTACGACGCGCTCGCCGGCGAGCGCCATCTGGACGCCCAGCGCCTCATCGAAGTCGGCAACGTCGCGCATGCGGAATTCGATGAGCGGCGAGGATTCGAGGTCGAGCACCGCGAGATCGGCCTCCATGCCCGGCGCGATGCTGCCGATCCGGTCGTCGAGGTCGAGCGCCTGGGCGGCGCCGCGGGTGGCCAGGTAGAGCGCCGACGACGGCGGCAGCGGGGAACCCGACGCCTGCGCCACTTCATAGGCGGCCTGCATCGTGCGCAGGATCGAGAAGCTGGTGCCGCCGCCCAGGTCGGTGGCGAGCCCCACCCGCACGGGGCGTCGCGCGTCCTTGGCGGCGCAGAGCCGGAAATGGCCGCTGCCCAGGAAATTGTTCGACGTCGGGCAATGGGCGAGCGCCGTGCCGGACTGGTGCAGGAAGCCGAAATCGCTTTCGGACAGGTGTACGCCGTGACCGTAGATCGTCCGCGGCCCCGTCAGGCCATGGCGCGCATAGACGTCGAGATACGACGACGCCTGTGGAAACAACGATGACACCAGCGCGACTTCGGCCAGGTTCTCGGACAGGTGCGACTGGACGTAGACATCCGGATGCTCGCGCTTCAGCGCCCCCGCCAGGTCGAGCTGCGCCGGCGTCGACGTGGCGGCGAAGCGCGGCGTGACCGCGTAGGCAAGACGCCCGCGGCCATGCCAGCGCGCGATCAACGCCTTCGAGTCGTCGTAGCCGCGCTGCGCGGTGTCGAGCAGCGCCTCGGGCGCGTTGCGGTCCATCAGCACCTTGCCGGCGATCAGCCGCAGGTCGAGCGCGGCGGCTTCCTCGAACAGGACGTCGGCGGAGGCCGCGTGCACCGTGCAGAACACGGCGGCGGTCGTGATGCCGTGCCGCAGGTTTTCGCGCAGGTAGGTAACCGCCACCGAGCGCGCGTAGGCGGCGTCGGCGTACCGTTCCTCCACGGGAAACGTATACCCGGACAGCCATTCGAGGAGCGGCTTGCCGCCGGCGCCGATGATCGGCAGTTGCGGGTAGTGGACGTGGGTGTCGACGAAGCCCGCCGTGATCAGCGCATGGGCGTACGACGTGACCGGCACGCCTTCCGGCAACCGCGCCGCGACGAGGGCGGCCGCCCCGCAGTCGACAATGCGGCCGTCGCGCATGACGACGAGCGCATCCGGCTCGTATCGGCAAGCGGCCGCCACCCCCGCGACGAACGGATCGTCGTTGAAGGTGACCAGGCCGCCGCGAAGCGCGGTGACGCCGTGCGCCCCGGCGTCGGCCATGGATCCGCCGTTCATTGCCGCGGCGTGCGCACGTTGGCCGGAACGGCCAACCGCGCGTTGGTCCGAAACGGATTGATGTCGAGCCCGCCTCGACGCGTGAACCGCGCGTGGATCGTCAGCGCCTCACAGCCGCAGGCCGCCATGACGTCGACGAAGATCCGCTCGGCGCAGTGCTCGTGAAAGCCGGCGTGACAACGGTAGGAGACGAGATAGCGCAGGAGGCCGGCGCGGTCGATCCGCGGCCCCCGATAGCCGATGGCGATCGACGCATAGTCGGGCTGGCCCGTCACCGGGCACACGGAGCGGAAGAGGTCCGTGCGCAGCGACTCGGTCACGACGGATCCGGCGGCGGCGAGCGACGACGCTTCAACCTCGTAGGTGCCGGTGGCAAGCGGCAGTTCGTCGAGGCTGTCGCCGTCGAGCGGGGCAAGGCGCTGTTGCGCGAATGCCGCCGGCGGTGTGAGTACCACGTTCACCGCGCTGCCCGTGGCCGCCGAGAGATCGCGGGCGATCACGCCCGTCACCGCGTCCGCATCGGCGAAGCGCGACTGCGCGAACGAGCCGAGGTAGAGTTTCACCGACTTCGACTCGACGATCGCGGGGGACGCGGCAGGCACCGCGAACGTGGCAATCGCGATCGCCGGCTTGCCCCGCGGGTCGAGCCACGTGTGCTCGTACGCGGTCCAGACATCGCTGCCGGTGAACGGCAATGCGCCCGCGATGCCGATCTCGCCGCGCTGCGGCGCGCGCGGCACCGCGAACAACAGCGTCGCGTCGTAGGTGTCGGGGTAGCCGGTCGCGTGGCCGAGCGGGCCGGCGCTCAACTCGTCGCGCAGCGTGCTCATCGCGCCGTAGTCGCCGTCACTTGATGCGCTCGATGCGCGCGCCCAGGCCCGAGAGCTTCTGCTCGATGCGCTCGTAGCCGCGGTCGAGGTGGTAGATGCGGTCGATCGTCGTGCGCCCCTCGGCGACGAGTCCGGCAATGACGAGGCAGGCCGACGCCCGCAGGTCGGTGGCCATGACGTCGGCGCCGGTCAGCTTGGCGACGCCCCTGACCACCGCCGTGTTGCCCTCGACCTCGATGTCGGCGCCCAGGCGCTGCAACTCCTGCACGTGCATCATCCGGTTCTCGAAGATCGTCTCGGTAATGACGGCGGCGCCTTCGGCGCGCGTCGCCAGCGCCATGAATTGCGCCTGCATGTCGGTCGGGAATCCCGGGTGCGGCGCCGTGTGCAGGTTGACGGCCAGCAGCGGTCCGTTGCGCTCTATGCGGATCACATCGCCGTCGATGGTCAGCACCGCACCCGCTTCGCGCAGCTTTTCGATGACCGCGTGCAGCGAATCCGGCTGCGTGCCGGTCACGGCCACGTTGCCGCCGGTAGCGGCGACCGCCGCGAGAAACGTGCCGGTCTCGATGCGATCCGGCATGACGGCGTGCGTGGCTCCGTGCAGCGCGGCGACGCCTTCGACCGTGATGCGGTCGGTGCCCGCGCCCGCGATCCGCGCGCCCATGGCGGTCAGGCAGCGGGCGAGATCGACCACTTCGGGCTCGCGCGCGGCGTTGTCGAGGACCGTCGTGCCCTCGGCCAGCGTGGCCGCCATCAGCAGGTTCTCGGTGCCGGTGACCGTCACCATGTCGAAGACGAACTTGGCGCCGCGCAGCCGTCCCTTCGCGTTGATGTAGCCGTGCTCGAGGTCGATGTCGGCGCCCATCGCCTGCAGCCCCTTCACATGCTGGTCGACGGGGCGCAGGCCGATCGCGCAGCCGCCGGGCAGCGACACCCGCGCCTCGCCACAGCGCGCCAGCAACGGCCCGAGCGCCAGGATCGACGCCCGCATCGTCTTGACGAGTTCATAGGGCGCGAGCGGCCAATCGATCCGCGCAGCGTCGAGCGCGACCGTTCCGGCCACCGGCGAGTCGAGCGCCACGCCCATCTGCGCGAGCAGCCCCTGCATCGTCCGCACGTCGTTCAGCCGCGGCACGTTGGTGAGCGTCAGCGGCTCGGGTGAAAGCAGCGACGCGCACAGTATCGGCAGCGCCGCGTTCTTGGCGCCAGACGCGCGGACTTCGCCTTCGAGGCGCGCGCCGCCTTCGATCGAAAGCTTATCCACGCCCGCGCTCGGCCCATTGCTCGGGCGTCAGCGTCTGCATCGACAGCGCGTGGATTTCCTCGCGCATCCGGTCGCCCAGCGCCGCATAGACGAGTTGGTGCTGCCTGACGCGCGACAGGCCGGCGAAGGCGGCCGACACGACGATCGCCTCCCAATGGTGGCCGTCGCCGCTGACCTCGACATGTTCGCAGGCCATGCCGCGTACGAGCGACTCGCGGATCGATTCCGGAGTGACCATGATCTGTTGCCTTTCTAAGCCCGCAGCTTCCAGCCGCTGCCGAGCAATTTGAGGGTCAGCGCGGCCAGCGCCAGGGCGGCGGCCGCGACGATGGCGAAACTGACGGCTGGAGAGACGTCCGAGACGCCGAAGAATCCATAGCGGAAGCCGTCGATCATATAAAAGAACGGATTGGCGCGCGACAGCGCCTGCCAGAACGGCGGCAGCGAGTGGATCGAGTAGAAAACGCCGGACAGGAACGTCAGAGGCACGATGATGAAGTTCTGGAACACCGAGAGCTGGTCGAACTTCTCCGCCCACAGCCCGGCCAGCAGGCCGAGAATCGCGAGGATCGCGCTGCCGAACAGCGCGAACGCCAGCGCCCACAGCGGATGGGGCATCAGCAGCAGCGACGGGTTGAACAGCAGCGTCACCGCGAGCACGCCGGCGCCGACGACGATGCCGCGCACCATCGCGCCCAGCACGTACGCGGCGAACAGGTCGAGCGCCGACAGCGGCGGCAGCAACACGAAGATCAGGTTGCCGGTGATTTTCGACTGGATCAGCGACGACGACGAGTTGGCGAAGGAATTCTGCAGCAC
>JBDTNR010000196.1:0-6693 GCA_039933655.1 Betaproteobacteria bacterium
CCGGCCGGTACTACATGGAGGACTTCCACAAGGCCGGCGGCATGGCGGCGCTGCTGCGCGAACTGAAGCCGCTGCTGCACCTCGACGCGCTGACGGTGACAGGGCGCACGCTGGGCGAGGAGATCGAGCGTTCCGGCTCGGGCTTTGCGCAGGACGTCGTGCGGCCGCTGTCGTCGCCGATCTTCGCGCGCGGGGGCATCGCGGTGCTGCATGGCAATCTCGCGCCGGGTGGCGCGATCATCAAGCAGTCGGCGGCGGACCCGACGCTGATGGAGCATGAAGGACGCGCCGTCGTCTTCGAGAACATGCAGGACCTGGCGGAGCGAATCGACGATGACGCGCTCGACGTCACCGCCGACGACATCCTGGTGCTGAAGAACATCGGACCCAAGGGCGCCCCCGGCATGCCGGAGGCGGGCTACCTGCCGATTCCGAGAAAGCTCGGACGTGCCGGCGTGAAGGACATGGTGCGCATCTCCGACGGACGGATGAGCGGCACCGCCGCCGGCACCATCGTGCTGCACGTCACGCCGGAAGCGGCCATCGGAGGACCACTCGCCCATGTGCGCAACGGCGACCGCATCCGCTTGAGCGTCGACCGGCGCGAACTGGCGTTGCTCGTTTCCGCCGAGGAGCTGGCACGGCGGGCGCAGGCGCACGTCGTGACGCCACCCACGGGCGAGCGCGGTTACCACAAGCTCTTTCTCGAACGGGTGACGCAGGCCGACCAGGGCGTGGACTTCGATTTTCTCCGCGCAGCGAAGTTCGTGGAGAAGGTCCCCAGGAGGCGCGAATCATGACCGGTTTCGACAACCCGCTGCAGAAGTGGAACACGCGCTACGCGCGCGACGATTACCTTTTCGGCGAGGCGCCGAATGCGTTCCTGCGCGCGCACGCGAACCGGCTGCAGTCCGGCCAATCCGCGCTGTGCGTGGCTGACGGCGAAGGCCGCAACAGCGTCTTCCTGGCGGAACAGGGCGTGGCGGTGACGGCGTTCGACTTCTCGCCCGTGGCGGTGGCCAAGGCGCAGCGGCTGGCGGCGCGTCGTGGCGTCACGGTCGACCATCGGATCGGCGACATCCTGGCCTGGGCGTGGACGGCGGCGACCTACGACGCCGTCGTCGCGATCTTCATCCAGTTCATGGGGCCTGCCGAACGCGGCGCGGTCTTCGACAGGATGAAGGACGCCGTGAAGCCCGGTGGACTGCTGCTGCTCGAAGGCTATCGCCCCGAGCAGGTCGACTATGGCACCGGAGGGCCGCCGCTGCGCGAGAACATGTACACGAAGGAATGGTTGTCGAGCCAGTTCGCCAGCTGGGACCTGGTCGAACTCAACGCATACGACGCCGAGATCGTCGAAGGGCAGGGCCACCGCGGGATGTCGGCGCTGATCGACCTCGTGGCGCGTAGGCCTGCAACGCCGTAGGCGAAATGCACCCGCAGGCCGGTGTAATCCGCCCCACCATCGAGCGCCGCAGTCAAAGTCCGATCATCGCTTCGCGCGTGGGTTGGAATCCCAGCGCATGCAACTCGCCGCGGACGTCCGGGTCGTCCAGCAGCGCGCAAAACGCGCGCACCGCCGGACTCTGCAGGCGTGCGGTCGGCACGATGAAATCGTAGTGCTCCGCCTGCAGCGGAATGAACCCCAGGCCGTACTGGCGGGCCACGGTATCGATCGCCACGCCCCAGTCGGCGCGCGCCTGGGCGACGGCGGCCGCCACGGCGTTGTGCGACTTCGTCTGCGTGCCGTGACCCGGAGGCCGGTGGTCGCCGAGCAACCGGTCGACGATGATCCGTGTCCCACTGCCTGCGTTGCGGTTGACCATCACGCACTCGGGATCGTCCAGCGCGGCGGCGACCGCCGAGGCCGACGACTTGCCTTCGAAGCGGGCATCGCGGTGTCGATGCACGATGCCCTGCATCCGGCCGTAGCCGGCGACGAGTGACAGCGTGTCGGTGAGCAGCGGTCGGTTGTACTCGCCGGTTGCGGCATCCATCAGGTGGACGCCGGCGATGTCGCACTCGCCGCGCTTGGCCGCCGCGAGCCCGCCCATGCTGCCGACGTAGAGCGATTTGACGCGGATGCCGTTGCGGATCAGCTTGCCGATCAGCAGGTCGAGGCCCACGCAATGGCTGCCGATGATGACGAGGTCGGCGGGTTCGAGCCGCTGCCCCAGCAACTGGACCGCCACCACGCTGCCGGCGTCGAGGATCTCGGTGTGCTGGTCGATGGTGATGAAGCCATCGGCGCCGCTGAACGTGGTGACGGAGCCGGAGCCCTTGCCCATCGGATACGCGGCGAGTCCTTGCTGGCCGTTCACCAGCCCCACCAGCAGGTACTCGGTGCGCCCGCGCTCGGAGTTCACGCGCATCGGTACCATGGCGGCTACGGTCTGCCGGCGCTCGACGGGCAGGCCTGCGTACGCGCGGATCACCGGCGCCACGAACTCGTGGAACGTGAAAATCGCCGACGTGGGAAACCCCGGCAGGATGACGACGGGCTTGCCGCCGGTGACGGCGAGGCAGATGGGCTTGCCCGGCTTCAGCGCCACGCCGTGGGCGACCACACCCGGGTCGCGCAGCGAATGCACGACGCGATACGAAAGATCGCCGGCACCCTTCGACGTGCCGCCGGAGAACACGACGATGTCGGAGGCGAGGCCCTGCGCGAGCGTGCGCGCGAGCGCCGCCTCGTCGTCGGGGACGACGCCCAGGTACACGGGAACGCCGCCGAGTTCGTCGACCGCCGCGCCGATGATGGCGGCATTGGAGTCGTAGACGGCACCGGGGCGCAGCGGATGGCCGGGTGCCACGATCTCGTTGCCGGTCGAGAAGATCGCGACCCGCGGCTTGCGGAACACCGGGACCTCGCTTGCACCCAGCGCGGCGAGCACGCCGATCTCGCGTGACGTCAGTTGCTGCCCTGCACGCAGGACGGTTTCGCCGCGGGCGATGTCGGTGCCGGCATAACTCACGTTCTCGCCGGCAGTCAGCGGACGCCGGATTTCCATCAGCGGACCGGTCGCGGACGCCACGAGATCCGAATGCTCGACCATCAGCACCGCGTCGGCGCCGCGCGGCAGCATGCCGCCGGTGGCGATGGAGGTGGCGAAGCCGCTGACCACGGCCGTGTCGGGCACGACACCGGGCGCCAGCACCTCGGCATTCGTGCGGACGCTGCGCGGCGTTTCCTCCATCGCGCCGAACGTATCCTTCGCCTGCACGGCGAAACCGTCGACGTTGGAGCGGTCGAAGCCGGGAACGTCCACGTCCGCCAGCACGTCCTCCGCCAGCACGCGATGGAGCGCGTCGCGGAGCGGCACGACTTCGCGGCCGAGCGGCGCGAGTAGCAAGTGTTCGCGGAAGCGCGCGGTGGCCTCGTCGCGGGTGACGACGTCGAGAAACTGGGTCTGGCCTGCGTCCGGTCGCGTACCGGTCGCGACGGGGGGCGTGTTCTTGGGCATCGGGCGCGCTTCTAGTCGTAGAAATACACGGTCACTTCGGTGTCGGGGCCGTAACCTTCGCTCTCGGCGGGCACGATGACGAAACCGTCCGCGCGCGTCGTCGACGACAGGATGGACGCGCCGGAAAGCGCGATAGGCTCGACGCGGCCATCGACGATCCGCACGCGACAATAGTCGACGCGACCGATGGCGGACACGATCTTGCGGGCGACTTTGCAATGCCGCGTGCGGTGCGGCCAGTCGGGACTGCGGCCACCGCGCAGGCGGATGGCGCGGCCGGCGAAAAAATCGTACGCGCACAGGCACGACACGGGATTGCCCGGCAGCAGGAACACGAGCGCGTCGCCGATGCGGCCGATGCCGGCCGGACTCGACGGCCGCATGGCCACGCCGTGAATGGCAAGCTCGCCGATCTCCGCGATCAGCTGCGGCGCGTAGTCCTCGCGACCGACGCTGGAACCGCCGGACACGAGGATCACATCGGCGCCGGGAACCAGCAGCGCTTCGCGAATGCGGTCCGGATCGTCGCCGAGACGGTGTTGCGTCTCGAGGATGCCGCCGTCACGATTGATGAGTCCGCGCACCATGTACGAGTTCGCGTCGTACACGTCGTACTCGCCCTTTGGCGTTCCCGGCACTCTCACCTCGTTGCCGGTGACGAGGATGCGCACGCGCGGTTGCCGCACGACGTTCACGTCGCAGAGTCCCAGCGACGCGACGAGTCCGACATCCTGCGGCCGCAGGCGCCGCCCGGCGGGGAGCGCCGCGGTGCCTATCCGGATGTCCTCGCCGCGATGGCCGACGTGCTGGCCCGGCGCCACGGGACGCGTGATGGCGATCCGGCCATCGACCTCGGTCGCATACTCGGCCGGCACGACGGCGTCGACGCCCGCCGGCACCGGCGCGCCGGTCATGATTCGAATGGCCGCGGAGGCGGTCAGGTTTCCGGTAAACGGTTGCCCCGGCATCGCCTGGCCGATCACCGGGATTTCGAGCGGGTTGTATTCGCTGGCGCCCGTCGTGTCCGCACCGCGCAGCGCGTAGCCGTCCATGGCGGCGCGATCGAAGCCCGGCACGTCGAGCGGCGCGATCACTTCGGTCGCCAGCGTGCGGCCGGCGGCATCTTCGAGCGCCACCGTTTCCGCCAGGAGGCGCGCGGCATGGCGATCGATCCAGTCGAGTGCGGCCGGCACTTCGCTGCGCTGTCTGAATCCGTGCATCCGCACGTCGGGGCGGGAGGAGACTTCGCTGGGCATTCAGAATCCAAAGGACTGCGATGGGCACAGCGGGAGACGCGGAAAACGCGCCCAAGTCGTGATTCTAAGAGATCGGGGTGCAGAGCGCCTCGACAAACCCTCAACGCGGTGAACACATCCCCACACCGATGCCCGTTCCTTCGGCGATGTAGCCGCCGGCCAGCATTTGCGCGCGAACGGACGCGTCGGTCGTGAACCGGTGGTTCGGCGCGCCGCCCTGACCGTTGTTATACAGCCGATAGACGGGCTGCTCCTCGCCCGGGCACCGGCCGTCGGCGTCCGGCAGCGCCGTGAAGAACACGTCGCCTTCGAACAGCCAGTCGCCATTGTCCAGCGCGCCTTCGCAGCCCAGGCCGCGCGGCGCGTAGAAATGGGAGCTGGTCGGTGGATAAGCAATCGTGAAGAGCCGGCAGACAGACACGCGCCCGGCCGCCGCGTTGCCATGCACGTTGAAGGCGAGTCCCGTTCGTGCCCAACCGGAGAACACACCGGCGTCGAGCATGGCGACCTCGCCGGAGTCGGCCGAGATGAAGTGATGGCCGAACGCCGCGTGGACGAACTCGATCGCGATCTGCTGGCCGACCCCGCCGACCGTACCGGCGCCGGGCACCAGCAGCCAATGGTCGAAGGTCGCTGTCGCGCGGTCCGCGGCGCCGGCGTTGGCGGCGGTGGCGAACATTCCGACGTCGGCCACGTCGGCCACACCTCCGGCGACCGCGCTGCCCACGACGGTCCAGCGGACACCGTCGCTGCTGCAGGCGCCGACATAGACGTTGCCGATGCGACTCATCCGCAGCCATGTCGCGCCGCCTCCGGCCGCGGCGGCCGTGTACTCGCGCAGGCCCTGAGCCGCATCGGCGGCCCACGAGAATACGCAGCCGTTGGCGGGGGTCAGCGCGATGTTGGCAAAACCGCCGGGCCGTCGGGCGATGACATCGTTGGCGATCATGAGGCCGGCGCGCGCCCAGGGCCGATTCCGCGGCGATTGCAGCGACGTCACGCGCACGGTCGCCGACCCGCCGTCGCGCAACCCGCCCGGCTGATAGAGGACGCCGAACTTGTTGACGTTCTGCCAGAGATCCGCCCCGGCGCTGCTGATGGTGAAACTCGTACTGTCGTATCCGAACGTCGCATCGTTCTCCGTGTAGCTGCGCCAGCCTTCGGGCACGCGCGACGCATCGGGTCCCGCGGCGAGCACGGCGTCCACGGTTTCCGCGATTTGCACGATGTTCCCGGCAGCGGCGTTGGCGCACGCCGAATGGTCGGCGCGGGCATACGCAACCCCCACCTGGTACCAGTCGATCGCCGGCGCCGTGCCGCCGGCCAGTTGCTGCTTCAAACCGTCGAAATCCATCGCCCAGCGCGGCTTGTAATAGGTACCGGTCAGGCAGTTCCAGTCGCGATTGGCGTAGTCGCGCAATCCGCTGTAGAACCCGGCCTCGATCCCCCAATTGGTGACCAGGTTGACGGCAGTCTGCATCAGTTGCGCCTGCTCCTCGGGCGTGGCCGCCATCGCGCGCGCATGGGCGAGGTGCGCACCGAGCATGAAAGCCGGATGCGTACCCTGCACCTGGTCGGCGAGGTCCATCAGCCGCAGCCAACGATCGGTCAGTGCGCCGAATAGCGGTGCATTCGTCGTTTCATACGCGTTGCGGATCAGCGGCAGCAGCACGCGGGCGCGGTTGGCGATGACCTGCCGCGTGACGTCGGCCAGGTCGAACGCGTACGCGGCGGATTGGGTGACGGCGGGCGCGGCGGCGCGCAATTCCTGCCACGCCCGCTCCACGTCCGGTCCGGAGTAGCGCATGTGATCGACGGTGCAACACATCGCCGACTTGGCCGTCAGGCTTGGCTGCGCGTTGAACAGCGACTCCTGCGCCTCGACGACGCCCTCGGCGCGCGTTGCGTACACGGTGTCCGCGAATATTCTCCACGCAGTCGCCGCATGCGGATCGTTCGTGCCGTAGCGGCTC
>JBDTNR010000197.1:0-6614 GCA_039933655.1 Betaproteobacteria bacterium
GGCGGCATCGTCCGGCGCCGCGGCGGCCGCGTCGCCGAACGCCGCGGCGGCGCCATCGGCGGCGCCGGTGGCCCGCAGCGCATGGCCCAGAGCGGTCAGGAGTCCTCCGTGCCCGGGCGCGCCATCGAGTCCCGCGCGGCAATGCTCGATGGCGCCGGCGAAATCCGACCGCCGCAACGCGATGTTCGCCGCGAGAAGACGCAATGGCGCGGACGCCGGGATCGCGTTGATCGCGGGCGCCAGTTCCGCGGCAGCCTCCGCAACGGCCCCTTGCGCGAGCAGCGCGCTGGCGAGCTGCGCACGCGCGGGAACGTTGTCCGGTTGCCGCGCGAGCACGGCGCGAAACTGCCCGATCGCCTCGCGCGCGTCGCCTTCCCGCAATGCCAGCTGGCCCAGGCCGAACGTCGCCGCGGGGTGGCCGGGCGCTTCGGCGAGCGCCTGCTCGTACGCGGCGCGCGCGGCGGTCCGGTCGTTGCCGTGTTCGTGCAGTTCCGCGTACGCGAGATGAATCGGCACCGTCGACAACCGCGACGAGCGTGCGGCGCGCAGCGATCGCTCGAGCCGGGCGTGCGCCGCTTGCAAGTCGCCCGCCGCCTGGTCGAACAGCGCGAGCTTGAGCAGCGCGCCGGGATGCTCGGGCGCGACGGCAAGCACCTGGTCGTACAACGTGCGCGCTGCCTCGCGTTCCCCGCGCTGTTCGTTCGCGATCGCCCGCTCGAGGAGCGCGCGGACATCGGTCATGGCGGTGACTTGAGCAGTGCCTTCAAGTCGTGCGCGAAGACGTCGGGCCCCTGCCCATGACTCATGTACAGCCGCAGCCGGCCCTGCGGATCGAACACGTAGACGCCGGCCGAATGGTCGACCGTATAGCTCGAGGGTGTGGCCCCCGGCTGCTTCTGGTAGATGATCTTGAATTCCTTCGCCACGCGCTCGGTCGCAGCGGCGTCGCCTGAGAGCCCGACGAAACGCGGGTCGAATGCCGGGACGTACTGCGCCAGCAGCGCCTGCGTGTCGCGCTCGGGATCGACGGTGATGAAGACGACCTGCACGCGCTCGGCGTCGGGGCCGAGCTGCTTCATGGTTTCGGCGAGCGTCGACAGCGTCGTCGGGCACACGTCGGGGCACTGCGTGTAGCCGAAGAAGACGACGACGGCCTTTCCGCGATAGTCGGCGAGCGTGCGGGGCTTGCCCGTATGGTCGGTCAGCGCGAAGTCGCGGCCGAATGACGAACCGGTGATGTCCGACGACTTGAACTTCGGACCTTCCGGCGAGCAGCCCATCGCGGCGGCCAGCACGATGAGCGCGAGAACGAAGGCCGTGGCACGGCGCATCACTGCCAGTAGTGGTCGATCAGCAGCGCCGAGAAAATCGCGGCGAGATACACGATCGAATAGCGGAACGTGGCGCGCGACAGTTCGTCGCTGTAGCGGAAGTAGAGCCAGAACGCGTATCCCAGGAACACTCCGCCCAGAGCCAGCGCCGACAGGAGGTATAGCAGCCCGCTCATGCGGATCGCAAACGGCAGCATCGACACGCCGACGAGCGCGAACGTGTACAGGACGATCTGCAGTCGCGTGTAGAGCGAGCCGTGCGTCACCGGCAGCATCGGCAGCCCGGCCCTGGCATAGTCCTTCGTCCGGTACAGCGCGAGCGCCCAGAAATGCGGCGGCGTCCACACGAAGATGATGAGGAACAGCAGCAGCGCTTCCGGCGCGATGTCGTTGGCGACGGCGGCCCAGCCGAGGACGGGCGGCATCGCACCCGAGGCGCCGCCGATGACGATGTTCTGCGGCGTGGCGGGCTTGAGCAGCACCGTGTAGATGACGGCATAGCCAACGAACGTCGCGAGCGACAGCCACATCGTCAGCGGATTGACGTAGCGATACAGCACCCAGAGTCCAGCGCCGCCGACCAGGCTCGCGAACACCAGCGTCTGCAGCGACGTCAGCTCACCTCGCGGCAGCGGCCGGGCGCGCGTGCGCTGCATCAGCGCGTCGATCTTCTGCTCGACGAGGCAGTTCACGGCGGCCGCGGCGCCGGCGACCAGCGCGATGCCGATCGTCGCCATGAACACGATGCCGGCGGGCGGCAGTCCGGGCGACGCGAGGAACATCCCGATCACCGCGCAGAACACGATGAGCGACACGACGCGAGGCTTGGTCAGCGCCAGGAACTGCCGCAGGCGGTTTTCGGCAAGGGCGAGTGTGGACATGGAAAAGGAACTTTGGGCCGTGTTGCGTGAAAAGCCCTGTATTTTACACCGGGCAGCGCGTGTTCGCCCTAGCCGATCCGCGAAGCCTTCAAAAGCCGCGTGATGTCCTTTGCCATGCCCTTGATGTCCGGATCGCGGGGAAAGGCCAGCACGAGATTGCCGAGCGGGTCGACCAGGTAGATGCGTTCCGCACCGGCGCCCCAAGGCGCGAGCGCGGTCGGCGCGCCGCGAACGATCGCGAGATCGGGATGCTGGGCGAGCAGCGCGGGATCGGGCGCCGCGCCGTCGGTCACGAGCCAGACCCGCGCGACGCGCTCCATTTCCCGGCCCTGGATCGTCCGCGCCTGCCGCGTGGCGTAGAGCGCCTGCGCGCAACCGGCATCGCAGGCCGCGGGCGCGGCGGTCGCGAGCACCCATTTGCCGTGCAGGTCCGCGACGCGAAACGGCTTGCCGTCCGTCGCGACGGCGTCGATCTCGGGCGCCGGCCGCGTCGGCAGCAATTCGCCGTAGTTCGCCTGCTTTTCCCGCGGGAACCAGTAATACGCAGCATAGGAGGCGATCACCGGTGCGACGGTCACCAGAGCGATCAGCAACAGCGTGCGGCGACCACGCTTCACCCTCTCGGGGGACGGCGTGAGTGCCGGGCCTGTCATCGCTTCCGCCGCAGCGTGAACCAGCCCCACAGACCGGCGACCATCGCGGCGAACGTGAACCACTGCACCATGTAGATCCGGTGCTTGTCGACACCGAGATCCGGCGCCGGCCAGTCGCGCACCAGAGTATCGGCGCCGGACAGCGGCGCGGTCTGCTCGATGATGACCGGCAGCAGGCGCACGCCCGTCACCTCGGCAAAGCGCTGCACGTCGAGGTTCTGCCACACGGATCCGGCAATCGTGTCGCGCTGCAGTTCGACGTACACCGACGCGGGCACATTGACGCGCCCGCGCAGGTCGATCGCGCCTTCAGGCGGCGGTGCTGCCGGCAGTTCGGCGCGCGTGGCCCGTCCCGCGATCCAGCCGCGGTTGACGAGCACCGCGCGCCCGTCGGCGAGCACCAGTGGCGTCACCACGTGGTAGCCGGCCTGGCCGTCGTGAATGCGGTTGTCGATCAGGATCTGCCGCGCGGCGTCGAACTTGCCGCTCGCCACGACCGGGCGAAAACGCCACGCCGTCCAGTCGGCCGTGCCGGGCAACGGCTCGGGCGCGCGGAGCGCGGCGGCGTCGAGTTGCGCGCGCAGCGCGAGCTTTTGCTCCATGCGGTCGTACTGCCACAGGCCGGCCGACACGAACAGCGCAACGCCGGCGATCGCGGCGAGCGTGGGGACGATGCGCGGCCGGAACCGCCGGCGCGACGCGGGCGCGGCAGCAACCATCAGGGTGGCGAGCACGGCTCTGGCATTTTCATTACACTGATTGGCATGAAAATCATCGTCGTCGCCGTCCTGATCGCGATCGTCGTCGCGCTGTTCGCGGCGCTCGTGTTCCTCTATCGCGATGCGGGGCGCGGCAAGCGCGTCGTCTGGCTACTTACGTTGCGCGTGGGACTGTCGGTGAGCCTGATCGTGTTCCTGCTGGCGAGCTACTGGATGGGTTGGATCGGCGCCGGTGGCGTGAAGTAGGGTTCAGCGACGGTTTCCCATTGAAACGTCGGAAAATCGTCTCCGACCCCGCTTAGCGCGAAAGCCGCACGGGGGGCCGTGCGGCTTTCACGGGATTGCGGGCAACGCGCGTCAGAGCAGCCAGTAGACGAGCACGAACAGCAGCAGCCAGACCACGTCGACGAAGTGCCAGTACCACGCGGACGCCTCGAACGCGAAATGGTGGTCCGCCGTGAAGTGGCCCTTGAACACGCGGAACAGCATCACGAGCAGCATCGTCGCGCCGATCGTCACGTGCAGGCCGTGAAAGCCGGTCAGCATGTAGAACGTCGAGCCGTAGACGCCCGTCGAGAGCTTCAGGTTCATCTCGGAATAGGCGTGGATGTACTCGTACGCCTGGAAGCCGACGAACAGGAACCCGAGCACGATCGTCAGAAACAGCCAGAGCTTGAGGGACCCACGGTTGCCCGCCTTCAGCGCGTGGTGCGCGATGGTGAGCGTCACGCCCGACGTCAGCAGGATGATCGTATTGAGCAGCGGGATGCCGATCGCCCCCATGGGCGTGAACTGCGCCGTGTCGTACGGGCCGTTGGTCGGCCACTGCGCGGCGAAGTTCGGCCACAGCAACTTCGACGCCATGCTGCCCAGGTCGGGCACCGAAAGGTTGCGGATGTAGAACAGCGCCCCGAAGAACGCGGCGAAGAACATCACTTCGGAGAAGATGAACCAGCTCATGCTCCAGCGGAACGAGAGGTCGACCTTCTGGTTGTACAGGTGATGCTCGGACTCGCCGACGACGGTGCCGAACCAGCCGAACAGCATGTAGACGAGGATGGCGAAGCCCAGGCCCGTCATCCACGGACCCGGCGCGTAGCCGTTGAACCAGAACGCGGCGCCCGAACCCATCAGCAGCAGCGCCGCCGAGCCCGTGATCGGCCAATGCGAAGGCTGGGGGACGAAGTAGTAAGGCTTGGCGCCGGTGGCGGCTGCACTCATCTAAAGGCTCCTCGGATTCGGGTCGTCCATTTTCACAAAAAATCGCCGAGGCGCCGGGAAAATCGATGGTCGGCTGCAAACGTCGTGCTGGTTTGCGCGACGTCTCGGCGTCGCTTTGTAAACGTCTTTCAAGTCGTTCCGCGTCAACCCTCGACCTCGAAGAAGGTGTAGGACAGCGTGATCGTGAACAGGTCGTCCGGGGCCTTAGGGTCGACGACGAAGACGACCGGCATCTTGCGCACCTCGCCCGGCTGCAGCGTCTGCTTCGCGAAGCAGAAGCATTCGAGCTTCTGGAAATACTGGGCGGCATGCTGCGGGCCATAGCTCGGAATGGCCTGCCCGGTGATGACGCGTCCGGTGGTGTTCACGACCTCGTAGACGACCTGGCGCACTTCGCCGGGATGCACATTCACCACGGTTTCGAGCGGCCTGAACGTCCACGGCAGGTTGCGCAGGTTGGAGTCGAGCTCGATGCGCACGCTGCGCGCGGTGACGACCTGCGTGTTGGCGACCGGGCTCGCCTGCGCGATGTTGCGCAGGCCCGTGGCCTCGCATATCTGGTCGTAGAACGGCACCAGCGCATAGCCGAACCCGAACATGGCAACGACGACGACGCACAGCCGCTTCAGCAGCGCGACGTTGGCGCGGCGCTGCTCGTCGGCGGCCGGCGAGGAAGGCGACGTGGCCGGTTCCATGCCGCTCATCGGCGCACCCCCGTTTGCGCGCACATTCCCGTACTCACTTGCGTAGATTCCTGCCGATCGCCAGCACCAGGAAGAGCAGCACGGCCGACCCGAGCACCATCATGCTCGTCGACGTGTCGCCCATGAACTTCGCGAACACGATGCCGAGGAAGAAGACGAGGGCGATCGACGCCAGCACGAGCGCGGTACGCAGGTTCGCGCTGCGCACCCGCGCGTCGGAGGCGCCGCTGCTGCGTCCTGGTGTCGCGTCGGCGGTCATCGGAAGTCCCGCGGGCCTCATTTGACGACCGGCGGCGTTTCGAACGTGTGGTACGGCGCCGGCGACGGCAACGTCCATTCGAGCGTGTCCGCGCCTTCCCACGGCTTGGCCGGGGCCTTGGCGCCGTCGCCCCTCATGCACTTGATCAGCGCGAACACGAAGATCAGCTGCGATAGGCCGAAGCCGAACGCGCCGATCGACGCCACCATGTTCCAGTCGGCGAACTGCTGCGCGTAGTCCGGAATCCGCCGCGGCATGCCGGCCAGGCCCAGGAAGTGCATCGGGAAGAACGTGATGTTGAAAAAGACCATCGCAGTCCAGAAATGCCATTGGCCGAGCCTCTCGTCGTACATCGTCCCGGTCCATTTGGGCAGCCAGTAGTAGGCGCCGCCGAAGAACGCGAACAGCGACCCGGCCACCAGCACGTAGTGGAAGTGCGCGACGACGTAGTAGGTGTCCTGCAGCTGGATGTCGACCGGCACGATTGCCAGGACCAGCCCGGTGAAGCCGCCGATCGTGAACAGGAAGATGAAGCCGATCGCGAACAGCATCGGCGTCTCGAAGGTCATCGAGCCGCGCCACATGGTCGCCGTCCAGTTGAAGACCTTGACGCCGGTGGGCACCGCGATCAGCATCGTCACGTACATGAAGAACAGCAGGCCCGCCGCCGGCATGCCGACGGTGAACATGTGGTGCGCCCAGACCAGGAACGACAGGATCGCGATGCTCGCGACGGCGTACACCATCGACGCGTAGCCGAACAGCGGCTTGCGCGCGAAGGTCGGGATGATCTCGGAAATGATCCCGAACGACGGCAGGATCATGATGTAGACCTCGGGGTGGCCG
>JBDTNR010000198.1:0-6553 GCA_039933655.1 Betaproteobacteria bacterium
AGTTAAGTTTGCGATTGCCAAAGATTTACGAGGATTGACGCCTCGGCATGCCCCAAGCTGCTTCACTACCCCCGTCGAGACCAGTTCACCCCCGGTGATCGATGGGCCACGGCGCCCACCTTTGCCGCAGGTGCAGGCCGTGTCCTGCATTGCAATTGTACCAGCCGGCGCCTGCACCAGACATGGCGCCTGTCCTACACCGGTATGCCGGCAATACAACGACAATGGGGGTCTTCCTTCCCATTTCAACCGGTTCCGATGACTCCACGCACGCTTCTCTTCGCCGCTTTTTGCGTCACCCTGATCCCCGCGAGCGCCGCGTGGGCGGAGGACCGCCCACTGCCCGTGGTTCCCGCGCTCGACCTCGACCGCTACATGGGTGTCTGGCACGAAATCGCCCGCTACCCGAACACCTTCGAGCGGATGTGCGAGCGCGATGTGACGGCGACGTATTCGCGCAACGCGGACGGCACGGTCCGGGTGGTCAATGCCTGCCGCAAGTCCGATGGCCAGATGGCGAGCGCGGAGGGTGCCGCGCGCATCGTCGCGCCGCCATCGAAATTCGAGGTCCGCTTCGCCCCCGCCTGGCTCTCGTGGCTGCCGTTCGTGTGGGCGGACTACTGGGTGATCGACCTGGCGGACGACTACAGCTACGCGGTGGTGGGCGAACCGGGCCGTGATTATCTGTGGATTCTGGCGCGCGACGCCCGCATGAGCGACGAGGTCTACGCACGGATCGGCGCCAGGCTGCCGGCGCTGGGCTTCGACGCGGCGCGCCTTATCCGCAATCCCGTGCGCTAAAGAGGCGGGCGCGGGTCGCGATACGCCCGCCGAAGCGTCGAGCCGCCCGCGGGATGGCGCGGGGCGGACGCGGTAAAATGCCGCTCTCTCGCGATTGAAGCCGCCGGACGCCCATGCCCCCGCTCATCCCCATCGTCCTTTCGGGCGGCGCCGGCACCCGCTTGTGGCCGTTGTCGCGCGAGGCGGCGCCCAAGCCGTTCATGCCGCTGCCGGACGGCGAGACGCTGCTGGCCAAGACGGCGCATCGCGCGATGGCGATCCCCGGCGTGCGCGGCCTCGTCACCGTCACCAACCGCGACTATTACTTCCGCACGAAGGACGTCTACGCGGGACTGGGCGATCGCGAACCAAAGGACGCGGCCTACCTGCTGGAGCCCTTCGGCCGCAATACCGCGCCCGCGGTGGCGGTGGCGGCACTGCTGGTCCGCGCCCGTTACGGCGACGACGCGGTCATGCTGGTGCTGGCCGCCGATCACCTCATCCGCGACGAAGAGGCCTTCGCGCGCGCGGTGGCGCGCGCGGCGGAACTCGCGAGCGCGGGCAAACTCGTCACGTTCGGCATCACGCCCACCCTCCCCGAAACGGGATACGGCTACATCGAATGCGGCGAGTCGCTCGGCACGCGCGCGTTCGCCGCCGCGAAATTCCACGAAAAGCCGCCGCTCGCGAAGGCCCGCGACTACCTGGCCGCCGGCAACTACGTCTGGAACTCGGGGATGTTCGCGTTCACGGCGGGAACGATCCTCGCCGCGCTGGGACGATACGCTCCGGCGATCGCCATGGCCGCCCGCACGGTGTGGCAGCCGCTGGCGGCGCGTCCCGACGACGCCATGCTGGAAATCGACCCGGCGAGCTTCGCCACGGCCCCGGACCTCTCGATCGACTACGCGGTGATGGAAAAGGCCGCGATGGACGGCATGGTGGCGGTGGTGCGCGGCGAGTTCGATTGGAGCGATGTCGGCTCGTGGCAGGCGGTGTCGGAACTCTCCGACGCCGACGCGGACGGGAACCGGGGCAGCGGCGAGCGCGTGTCGATCGACACGCGCGAAACGTTCGTCCACGCGGAGGACCGGATCGTCGCCACCATCGGCGTCAAAAACCTCGTCATCGTCGACACGCCCGATGCGGTGCTGATCGCCCACCGCGATCACCTGCAGCGTGTCAAGGAAGTCGTCGGCGAGTTGAAAGCGCGCGGTCACGACTCCTACCGGCTGCACAGGACGGTCGCTCGCCCGTGGGGCACCTACACGATCCTCGAGGGCGGACCCGGCTTCAAGATCAAGCGCATCGAGGTGAAGCCGGGTGGCTCGCTGTCGTTGCAACTGCATCACCGGCGCTCCGAGCACTGGGTGGTCGTCCGCGGCACGGCGCGCGTCACGTCCGGCGAGAAGATCTTCGACCTCGCGCAGGGCGAATCGACGTTCATTCCGGTCGAGACGATGCACCGGCTCGAGAATCGCGGCAGCACACCACTCGCTCTCATCGAGGTGGCCTGCGGCGACTACATCGAGGAGGACGACATCGTCCGCTTCGACGACAAGTACGGTCGTGTCACGAGTTGATCCGGCCAGCACGATGCCGATGACCCGGCACGGCTGACGCGCGCAGCGCACCCCATGGCCACGCCCACCCTTCCGGCCGGCCCCGCCCGCCATGACACGCCAACGCGGGTGCCCGACCGGCTCGCCGCACGGCTGCGGACGCGCTTCATCGCCAGTCGGCGCCGGCGCAGCCTGCTTGTGCTCGCGCTATGCGTGGCCGTCGCGGCGGCCTCGGCCTGGATGTATTTCGGCGTCGAACGCTCGCTGCGTGACCTGCGCGGCCAGGGGCTGCCGGCACTGCTCGAGGCCAAGACCAAGTCGCTTGAAGTGTTCATCGCTGAACGGCGCGCCGACGGCGAACGCTGGGCGCGTGACGGCCGCGTCGCGGAATTGACGACGGAACTCGCGCGCCGCACCCGCGGCGCCAACCTCGCCGAACATTGCCGCAGCGACGACGTCGCGCAGTGGAGCGCGCTGTTCGCCCCGCTGTTGCGCGACGAGAACATCGCCGGAGTGAACGCCGTTGACCGCGACGGCCGGATCATCGCCTCGTCGCTCCCCGAGATCTGCGGACTGCAGGCGCAGCCACGGACAATGGCGCCGCAACTCGCGCAGGTGTTCGCCGGGCGCACGCAGTTCATCCGGCCGTTCGCGGCGGATTCGCGGCTGGTGGCGGCACGGCCGTTTCTCGGCACCCGCCCGCTGGCGTGGATCGAGACGCCGGTCCGCGACGCGGCCGGCAACGTCGTGGCGGCGCTGGGCTTCGCGAGCTACGTCGACCGCGATTTCGAGAGCATCCTGTCGGCGGCGCGGCCGGGCGACACCGGCGAAGCGTACCTGTTCGACGAGGCCGGCACGCTGTTGTCCGAAGTGCGCGACTTGCGCGGCTTGCATCGCGCGGGGCTGCTGGCCGAGGGCGCCAAGCGCGCCGCGTTCCGCCTCAAGGTGCGCGACCCCGGCGTTGAACTCGACACCGGAATCATCACCGCGGGCAGCGCCGCCGAGTGGCCGTTCACGCGCGCGGTGGCGCAGGCGCTCGCCGTCGGCGCCACGGGCGCACAGCGGGGCACACCCGCGCAGGGTGTGCTGCTCGATCCCTATCGAAACTATCGCGGCGCCGAAGTGATCGGCGCCTGGCGGTGGCTGCCGGAAGAGCGGATCGGCATCGTCGCCGAGATCGGCCTCGACGAAGCCTATGCGCCATTGCGCTACGTACGGGTGACGCTCGCCGCCGTCATGACGCTACTGGTGCTGACGGCCGGATGGGCCGCCTGGTCCACGCTCGCGCTGGCGCGCCTCACGGCCAAGCCCACCGCGGGCCGCCGCATCGGCGCGTACCGGCTCGAACGCGAGCTGGCCGAAGGCGGCACGTCCACCGTGCATCTCGCGCGACATGCGCTGCTCAAGCGCCCGACGGCGATCAAGATCCTGAAGCGCCACATGGCCTCCGACGAACTCACGGCGCGCTTCGAACGCGAAGTGCGGCTGGTCAGCGAGCTGCGGCACCCGAACACGATCGAGATCTACGACTACGGCCACACCGGCGACGGCCTCCTCTACTACGCGATGGAGTACGTCGACGGCGTGACGCTCGACACGCTGATCGCGCGCGAACGTGCGTTGCCGCTCCAACGGATGCGCCATATCGTCACGCAGGTCTGCGCCGCGCTCGCCGAAGTGCACGCGAAGGGCATGGTCCATCGCGACATCAAGCCCGAGAACGTCATGGTCTGCGAACGCGGTGGCGAATTCGACTTCGTGAAGCTGCTCGACTTCGGCATCGTGAAGCGCATCGAGGTGGCGCGCGACGAGCATCCCGATGCGCAGCGCGTGCTGACGCGCCAGGTGCGGCTGCTCGGCACGCCGGCGTACATGCCACCGGAGCGCATCGGTGCGCCGTCGAATGTCGACGCGCGGGCGGATATCTACGGCGTCGGCGCCCTCATGTACTTCCTGGTGGCCGGCCGCGCGCCGTTCGCCGGCGACGACGAGGCCGCGATCCTGCGGCAGGTGCTAGCCGCGCCTGTCCCGCGGCTCGCCGACGTGGTGCCGGGCGTGCCGGCGGCGCTCGACGAACTCGTCGCGCGTTGCCTGGCCAAGGAGCCGATCGAGCGGCCCGGCGCCGTGCACGACATCGTCGGCGTGCTCGAAGCGCTGCGGCTGCCGCCGTGGACGCGCGAGGATGCGCGGGCGTGGTGGGAAATGTGGCGGGAGCAACAGGCGGTTGACGCCACCGCGAAAGCCGCCGCCGTCTGACCGGCTAGGCCAGCACGTCCGGATCCAGTTGCCGCTCGAGGCGCGCGATCTGGTCCTTCAGCAGAAGCTTGCGGCGCTTCAGGCGCCGCAGCTGCAGCTCGTCGTGTGCGGGATCGCACGCGACGCGCTCGATCGCCGTGTCGAGGTCGCGATGCTCGAGCTTCAGCGCCACGATGCGCTGCTGCAGCTCGACGTGGCGCGCGTCGCCGATGCTCGCGCCGAAGATGTCGTCGTTGCCGTTCAATCGGTCCCCACGGCGGCGGCCTCGTCGACATCGGGACGCCGGCGCCCGTAACGGCTGGTGAGCCAGATGCCGGCAAGGATCAAGGCGATGCCGGCGACGTGGAACGGCGCGAGCCGCTCGCCCAGGAACAACCACGCGAGCACGATGCCGAACACCGGCATCAGGTGGACGAAGAGTCCGGCCACGTTGGCGCCCACTTCCTCCACGCCACGGTTCCAGAACAGGTAGGCAAGCACCGACGAGAACAGCGCCACGGCCAGCAACGCCGCCAGGTTCGTCCACGACCAGTTGAGGTGGTAGCCAAGCGCCATCTCGATGAGCCACAGCGGCAGCACGCACGTGTTGCCGATGACGGCGACGACGAACAGGAACGACATCACGTTGAGTCCCGCCGGCTTCCAGCGCAGCATGATCGTGTACACCGACCACATCGCCATCGACAGGATGATGAAGAGGTCGCCGGCGTTCAGACGGAAGTTGAGCAGCGTCTGCAGACTGCCTTCGGACAGGATGGCGAGCACGCCGGTGAGCGATATCGCCACGCCGGTGATCTGCGGCGGCGTCAGGCGCTCGCGCAGGAACACCCACGAGATGGTGACGATCATCACGGGGATGAACGAGTTGAGGATGACGCCGTTGGTGGCCGTCGTGTAGTTGAGTCCGAGGTAAGCGAGGCAGTTGTGCGTGCCCACGCCGACCGCGCCGAGCAGCAGCATCAGCTTCCAGTTCGCGCGCAGCGTCGGCCAATCGCGGCGGACATGCGGCCACGCGAACGGCGCGAGGATCAGGATCGCGAACAGCCAGCGGAAGAACGTCATCGCCATCGGCGGAATGTCGCTGTGCAAGCCGCGTCCGATGATCCAGTTGCAGGCCCAGAAGAGCGGAGTGAGCGTCAACAGCAGGTACGGAGAGATCCTGCGGGTGGCCGGCATCCGGCAAGTATAAGCCCGCGCGCGCGCCGGTATAATCGCCCTCTTGAATCCCGCTGCGCCCTCCCTCGCCGCGGCGCCGCTCGCCACGACCGCCGCGGCCGCGCTTCCCGCGCTGATACCCGACCTGCCCGATCCCGGCCGCCGGATGGGTGCGGGTCCGTTCGCCGGTTCGTCCGACGCGATGGCGCTGGCGGATCTGGGCCGCCGCGCGGCGGCCGTGAAGCAGATGGTGGCGGTAATCAGCGCCGACGCCCGATCCGCACAGCGGCTGGCCGAGGAGATCCCGTGGTTCGCGCCCGAATTGCGCGTGGCGCTGCTGCCCGACTGGGAAACGCTGCCCTACGACCACTTCTCGCCGCACCAGGACCTGGTATCGGAGCGGCTGGCCACGCTCTATCGAGTGTCGCGCGGCGAGTGCGATGTCCTGGTCGTGGCGGCGACGACGGCGCTTTACCGCCTCCCCCCGCCGTCGTATCTCGCCGCGTTCACCTTCTTCCTCACGCAGGGCGAGACGCTGGACGTGGACGCGCTGCGTTCGCAACTGGCGCTCGCCGGCTATTCGCACGTCACGCAGGTCGTATCGCCGGGGGAGTTCAGCGTCCGCGGCGGCCTGATCGACCTCTTTCCAATGGGCTCGGCGCTGCCGTACCGCATCGACCTCTTCGACGCCGATATCGAGACGATCAAGACCTTCGACGTCGACACGCAGCGCACGCTGTATCCGGTGCCGAACATGCGGCTGCTGCCGGCGCGCGAGTTCCCGCTGGACGACGCCGGGC